>CAUJFT010000204.1 GCA_963169475.1 Bacteroidota bacterium
TTCAGTTAAGGCTCACGGATAAAGAAATTCCGGTTTTTGCATGGGCTTATCCTAATCCAACTAGCGATTTGTTGAATGTGGACTGTCAATTTTATAATGTAAAATGGGCGGATATCCAAATCTCTAATAATCTGGGACAGATAATTTACAGCAATACGCTTAGAGGGATTCAGGACGGTCCGTATTCCGTGGCGATTGATACAAAATCATGGGCTTCCGGTATTTATCACGTAAATATCTATTCAGATAAACCCGGCGTGAAGTTTAAAATTATTAAAGAGTAAAGTTTTTCTTTCTTCTGCCTATAACCCTTCGTTTTTATTAAAAACGAAGGGTTATTTATTGGGACAAGCTACATTCTCTTTGCATTTTTGTGGGTATTTCATGTTTTTTAAATAGTTATGTGATAAAAAATAGCGTAATCTCTACATTTTCTTTACCTTTGCCCCTGATTTACTGGAGACTTTTGGGGTAATATCCCCTCAATCCTAGTAAAAATAAGCATAGTTTATAAAACTTACCTTTCTTTGCATAAAAACAAAACCCGTCAGATTTTCTGTTTTTCAAACATCTTATCCTCATAAATTTAAACTAATTAGACATAAACCAAAATGAAATTTTTTATTGATACGGCTGATTTAAAAGAAATTCGGGAAGCTGCCGCTATGGGTATATTAGATGGAGTAACCACTAACCCCAGCCTCATGGCAAAAGTAGGAGTGAAAGAGGTAACTGCACATTATTTGGCGATATGTGAATCGGTGGAAGGAGATGTAAGTGCCGAAGTAATCGCTACGGATTATGAGGGCATGATTGCTGAAGGTAGAACACTCGCAAAACTTCACCCCAATATCGTAGTTAAAATCCCGATGATTAAGGACGGAGTAAAAGCAATACGTACCCTAGCTTCGGAAGGAATTAAAACCAATTGTACATTAATTTTTTCTGCAATCCAAGCACTTGTAGCTGCAAAAGCAGGAGCAACTTATGTTAGTCCTTTTATTGGAAGGTTAGATGATGTAGGGCATGACGGAATGAATCTTATTGACGAAATCAGACAGATTTTTGATAATTACATGATTGATACGGAAATACTCGCCGCTAGTGTACGCCATAACCAACATTTGCTTGCTTGCGCGCTTGCCGGAGCAGATGTGGTTACTATGCCGTTTAGTGTGATTCAATCCATGATTAAACACCCGCTTACAGATATTGGATTAGAGAAATTCCTCGCTGACCACAAAAAGGCAAATTCTTAATATATAAAGATATTATTGTTACTATTCAGGCAGTGGATAGCTTTGATAGTTAAACATAGAGAAACTGCATTTTTGTTCAAGAGCCTCCCCTTTGGGGTTAGGCTCTGTCTTTGCTGATTAGAAATAGCTACTTATTTTATAAAATGCTAAATGATGATCTTGGATAGTTATTCGCTCCCGTCATCTACTCAAAGGGGAGGAGAATAGGGGAATGCCAAAAGTCATTGAAGTAGAATGACAGTATTCTCAAACCCTCTGCCTATGTTGTCT
The DNA here is from genome assembly GCA_963169475.1 of Bacteroidota bacterium. Classification (GTDB taxonomy): domain Bacteria; phylum Bacteroidota; class Bacteroidia; order J057; family J057; genus JAAFHL01. The sequence continues at coordinate 1,530 of CAUJFT010000204.1, forward strand.
AAAAGCACAAAACAAACATTTTTTTTGTGCTTTGGTTATTTTGTTGAAATAGGAAAAAATAATAGGAGATAGGAGAGCAGAGTATTTTTTACTAAAAATTAAACCCCTCCAAGTCTATTAAATTGGTTTTCAATAACCCTAATTTTACTACTTAGCAGGTTTATGCTAAATAATTAGGCAGTAAATAAATCGTATGCATAGAGAATCCCTAAATTCGTCCAAAGGTAAGTCAGAAAGTCATTTAAGGCGCAAAAAAAAATCAATCACAACAGGAGTCTTCATTGTGCTTATATTAGTCGGAGTTATTTTTTTTATTAGCCTCCTTAAAAAGCCAAAGCCTAAATCAGTAACAGCCCCGTTACGAAAAGCCTATCCTGTAGTAGCTACAGAAATACGCACTATTGTTGGGTATGATGAGTATCCTACAACCATTCAAGGGAAAAATAACAATAGTGTATATGCCAAAATTTCAGGGTATATCACCAAAGTTTATGTGGACGAAGGGGATTATGTAAAAAAAGGGCAAATTTTATTTAAGCTTGAAACAGCGGCATTAAGCCAAGAAGCAAATGCGGCTAAAGCCGGTATTCACACCTCTGATTCACAGATTGAGCTTGCCAATGCGGCAATTTTGACGGCGCAAGTACAAGTAGAGGCAGCTCAAATTGAGGTGAATAAACTTATTCCATTAGTAGAAAAAAATATTATTAGCCCCATTCAATTAGAAACAGCAAGAGCAAACCTGAATACCGCACAAAGCAGATTGGGCCAAGCCGTAGCCGCAAAAAACCAAGCCGTAGCGAGTAAAGGGCAAGTGGAGGCTGGTTTAAATACGATTAATGCAAATATAGACTATTCCGTTATTCGCGCTCCTATTTCGGGAGTTGTGGGTAAAATTAACTTTCGTGAAGGCGGACTAGTGGGACCCGCGAACCCTACCCCCCTAACTATCGTATCCGAAACGGGAGAAGTGTATGCGTATTTTTCGATGAATGAAAGGGAGTACTTAGATTTTTTAGCCGAAACCCAAGGACGAAGCCTATCAGAAAAATTAAAAAAATTACCCGAAGTAGATTTAGTTTTAGCAAATCATGCCATCTATGAGCAAAAAGGGCGGATAGAAACAGTTACAGGACAAATAAATCCGCAAACGGGTACAGTACAGTTCAGAGCGGTTTTTGACAATAAAAACCAACTTTTGAGTAATGGTAATAGCGGAATGATTCGTATTCCAAAAGCATATAACCAAGTAGTGGTCGTACCGGAGCAAGCAACGTTTGAACAACAAGGGGTTACCTATGTGTATAAGCTAAAAGGGGATACTGCTATATCGGCAATTATCACCATCAAGGACCGTTCGCAAAATTTAGCAATTGTAGCAGAGGGCTTGAAA
>CAUJFT010000205.1 GCA_963169475.1 Bacteroidota bacterium
GATTAAATCAAACTGCCCGGAATATTTTTTTAGAAAATCCGCCTCATATACATTTTGAGCAATAAAATTCGCTTGACCCGCTTCTACCTCCTCCGCCATTAAAGCCTTAGCACTCTCAATCCTTGCCGAGGACAAATCTACCCCTACACAATAACAGCCAAGGGAAGTAAATGCTTTCAATACTCCGCCTTCTCCGCAACCTATTTCTAATACCCGTTTCTCTGCTTCGGGACGAAAACCGCCCTCAAGGACAAAAGGAATAACAAAGGTCTCCGCATTTATTCGTTGATGATTAAATTTGAGTTTGGGTGAACCGTGAAAATCAAATGACATTTAATAGTAGATTTAATCCTGCAAAAATAGCAGTTTTAGTTTGGAAGATAAAATATTCTTTCAATCTTTCCAGATAAAGGGAAAAAGGATAAGCGAAACCAGCGTAAGTACCACTCCAATACCAATTGTAAGCAGAAGCCTATCAAGGTTTTCGGCAAAAGTAAACCCCTCCAAGGCGTGCCTTGTAAGTTTTATAGTAGTAATTAAAACGGGAATCGTTAGCGGAAAACTAAGTACAGCAAGTAGAACATTTTTGTTTTCCGCCTTAGAAGCAATCGCACTTATCAAGGTGAGGTTAGCAGATAAGGCAAACCCTCCGGCAGCAATTCCGGCAAAGAAAAGCCCTGTATTCTGTATATTTTGCTGGGTAAGTAGCTGATAGATAAGCCCGGATAATGTCCCAATCCCAATGAGAAGTACCGCATTATAGAGCAATTTGGCAAAGAATACGGCATTGGGGCTTGCCACCCCATAAAGATATAATAATTGTCCGTCTTGCTCTCCAATAAAACTTTTTGCTACGGTATGTATTGCGGCAAACAACATAATCAACCAGAAAATTACTGACCAAGTAAGGGGTGTCATTGTAATTGTCTGGGATTTGTCCATAAAAGAAAGGGTAATTACCACAATCATACAAGCCACATACAAAAGCAAGCCGTTAAGGGCATACTTTTGCTTCCACTCTAACACAATTTCTTTATATAAAACTGCCTTAATTTCTCTTAGCATACTACTGCTTCACCCACTTTATCACTTTTATCCCTCTTTCTCCCCTACACTCTACGAGATAAATACCCGAAGGAAGGGTAGGATTCCCTATTTCTAAGGTCGTAAATCTATCCACATAAAGTGTATTGGCAGCTATTTCCACCTCTTTTCCGGCAATATCCCTTATTACTACAGAAAGTATTTCAGGCTGATTTACTGCTAAGGTTAGCGTAGCCGCTCCAACAGAAGGATTAGGACTCACGCTCATCTCCACACCAGATAATTCCGGAGAATAAATTCCGCTTAGGGGTAGGCAGGGAAGAGAGGGATAACGTCCGGGAGACCCTCCGGGACAAATAGTTTGCCAATTAGTACCATTATTCATCTTTCCAAGAGAGTCAATAATTTCAAGTGTATAGGTATTCCCTTGTACATCGGGCCAAGGTAATTTATTATCATAATGCACAGAGAGCCTAAGTTTATTGGTATTGTCATACATTCTAATCCATTCACCTTTGCCGTTTAGATTAAAATTAAATGGGCCCTCCATATTGCTAACCGTAGGATTTAGGGGGACAAACTTTGTAAGTGTTTGTACCAAAACCCAATTACTGTGAGGTTGAATTACTCTGGGTGAAGGAATGACATAAGTATGAGCTGCCCCTACTGTATCGTCCATAAACTTCCACCCGCCTATATCTATGGGCTGGTCTGATACATTGCGTAGCTCCACCCAGTCATCTGTATCATGTAATGAATCCGAATTACAATTAATTTCGCTAAATATAATCGCATCATTACAAGGCGTATAAGCTGCACCCGGAGAGCCGCCAATACAGCCATCAAACCAATTGGCGGGGTCATTCATGTTGCCCATAGGGTCTAATAGTTCAAGCGTCCTTCCTTCTCCATCTGCCCCTTGGGGCCATGGGATAGAGTCATAATAGGTTACAGAAACTAATAACTGATTTTGGGCGTTAAATAACCGAACCATATCGGTTTTATTACCCAAGCCGAATCCCAACGGACCGGAAACATTAGTAATTGTAGGAAATACCGAATTAAATAAAGCAAGGTCTTCACTTACAAGCCATCTTTCTTGGGAGGCGAGCGTAGTATTAGCTGGAAGCACATAGACATTGGCATTATTATTATCTTTTATCAGCCACCCTCCAATATTCACACTTGCACTGCCAAAATTATATAACTCAACCCAATTACCAGGGTCAGCACTTGCCTCAGAGTTATAGTTAATTTCACTGATAGTTACCGTATTCTGTGCAAAACACAGAACTGGGCTTAGAATAACAAAAACTAAAATATGTAAATTCTTTAACATAAAATATTTTTATATAAAAATGAGTTAGCTTCCTTATACGCATCAAAATTCTCTATAATTTGTGAAAAACCGGCTTTCGCCTTATCTTCTAATAAAAAGACTCCGGTTTCTCGTCCTACTTTATCCATTGAGTAGTATAGCTTCGTTCTCCTATCTCCCATTTTAAGAAATATACCCCATGAGGTAAGGTTTCACAATGGTAAGATAACGAAACCTTACCTTTGACGGCAGCTATCCATTCCGATTCCGATACAACTTGCCCCGCAAGATTCAAGATTTTATACCTTATAGATTGATTCTTTGGGTTTTCAAAAGAGAAGACAACATTATCACGTGCCGGATTTGGAGAAACCGAAAAATCATAAGAGGTACCCGACTCAAAATCCCCTATTTCCGTAGAGACCCCATTCTCTGCATATAGATAGGCAAGTCCGGAGTTTCCCGATATATTTTTTTGCCCAAAAATATAAAAATCTTGACCCGCAATATTAAAATCAAAAGAGTTTCCGATTTCTCCCTGATTATTAACGACAGAAACATCGTACCATACCCCCGTTCCGTATTCTCTTCTTGCCATTCGTAGCTCATAAGCAGTAGAAGTCGGATAATTGTAAAGAAGCCACAAACGGTCCGCATTGTCTATCCGAAGTTTTACGGGGTTTCCTTGAACATTATTGCCATCAAAGTCTTTTACTTCAGAAATTATCCAGCTCCCACTATTTCTTTCTGCAAACATTATTTTGGCTGCCGCCAAATCATAAAAAGCTACAAATGCCTCTCCGGAGCTATTTACTTGCAAGGAAATACTTAGTGGGTCATACACTTGTATGCCGGAAACTGCCTCAATTGCCCACGGGCCGGAAGGTGATTTTGAGGCATACATTAGCCTCCTTTGCGTTTCATTCAGGTATGCGATATGAATATTTCCAGAGGCATCTACCTGAATATCTGAAATCCTACCGGTAAGTGCGGAAGAAGAATCTATCATAGAAATTGTCCAAGAAGGATTACTCCAAGAAGCCGTAGCAAACATTAGTGCGTCCTTTACTTTATCCTGAAACGATACGTAAATTGTATTATTTCTGATAGCGACAGACGGCTCATTTGCCGCATATGGAACTCCCGCTATTTCATCATAACTCCATGTCGCTCCAGACTTTCGTGCGCCAATGAGCTTGTCGCTATTCTTTTCTGTATAGACGATATAGGGCGTAGTATTATTGTTGAGAGAAAGTTGGGGGTATTGTGCGGGTGTCCCCACCGGATTTACTGCTGAATAACTCCAATTTACTCCATTTTTATTTCCATACTTAATATTCATTGCAGGAGATTCGGTGTATGCAAGGTGAAGAATATCGCCGGAAACGTTGGAAACCGCAGCAGAAGAAATTGTGATGCCGTTTGTAACAGATTGAGTGATTGTTTCCCAAGCCCACCCTATACTAGGATTGCCTACTTCGGTGAGGCGTTTTTTGGCTAAGTTTATGCTGTTTTGAGTGCCGTCATAAAGTAATACAAATAAAGAATCGTTGTCCTTGTATAAATTGATACGACTATTGGTAAAAAAACCTGTGGCAACCGTATCATAAATAAATCCTACTCCCGCAAAGAGTGTTTTTCCAACTATTATTCTCCCATTCTGCTCTTCGTAGTAGCTAAAGAAAACATCATTTGCACTATGAGGAGCAAGCGCGAACTTTGTAATACGGACACTATTTTGGGTGGCATTCATTTTTTTGTAAAAAGCACCATAGGCGGGCGTACCAAGAGACTCGTGTTTTATTCGCGAAAAGTAAAATCTTGCTTGATTCGCAAAGCCGCCAAGCCCATAATTGTCCGAAAAACCATACATCATTACGACAGAGTCAGAGCCGGGAAAAGGAGCAACACAAATATCCTCATAAGACTCGAACCCACTGGAAAGCGTGATTGGAGCAGCAACATCTCTTGTAAGAGAATCTAAAGCAAAATAGCTCCAGCTATTGAGATTATTCCCATTTGAGCGGAACATTAGCGGCTTGCGGTTAAAATATGCTTGGGTAAAGATATTATACCCTCCATTTTTTGCAGGAATGATATTCAAAAACTCTCCGTAGCGGTCTCCCTGAATTTGGCAATAACCCGGTATTTCGGAGGGAATATCTGGCATTCTCCCTATAGACCAGCTGTTTCCGGACTTATAGGCGTACAAGATGTCCAAATCGTAATTAATGTATTGACAACCCGCAGGGTTGCCTCCGTTTGGCTGGAAAGTAGCATCAAAACAAACGATAAAGGGAGTCCCCGCGTTATCTACAGAAATGTCCACCGAAGGCTGGAATACTTGAGAATAAAAATTATTTGCTCCATAATTGCCAAGAGCAATGGTGTCATTTATACCAATAGAAACCCAATTGCCCGATTTATTGGTAAGATATTGGAGGTATCCGACCCCATTTACATTTTTGTAGTAAGCAATATGTACCTTATTATTCGCATCTAAGGCAATTGCTGATTTATAACCACCCTCTACGGAGGGGTCTGGTGTAGAAATACTCCATGTATGGGTCGCTTTATCGCGGTAGGCATATCCTAATTTTTTAGTGAGATTATTCCAATAGCTAACATAAATATTACCGTTTGCATCGGAAACCAAATCCGGATTAGCCCCAGACTGCTGTATGTCAGACAATAGGTCTTGATAGTTCCAAGCGAGTAACTGCGCCTTACTGATATAGCTACTGCTAAAAAATATAAAAAGGCTAAACAAAATACGATATTTCATCTTTTATTATATTTTCAAATTCAAAAATACGTAATCCCTGCGAATAATCTTACCCACAAGTTCTCAAAAATTCTTCAAAAATAAATCACTTTGTCTTTTTAACCAAAATAAAGTTAAAATTATATGAGATTAAAGTATTTTGAAAGATTAATAGGATTAATTTTGGTGATTATGAGGGGTTTATTTATAAGCTAATCGGCAATCAATAATGAAAAAAGCTGAAAAATAAGACGGACATTAGGAGGATATAATCTGCTTGTATGCTTGAATAAGGTGTATAATTTTCGTGCCAAACTCTCCCTCTTTTGGTATATCTACGTTACTAAAATTCCAAATAAATACCCTGAACCAACAAGTTTTAGGTATAAAAGCCTATTGATTGGAGTTTTTACACCTAATTGGATTTAACTTGGTAGTGTTAAATAGCACTTTTAATATCCTTTAAGGAGAGTTGGATTATATTTTTGCCATTCCATTGATTGACTCCGATGTGATAGGTTATATGGAGTGTGTCCGTATTTAATGTCATAAATTTTTCAGCGAGATTAAACCCAATGGCATTAAGGCTAATATTTTGGTGCTGTAAGACGAGCCGAAGATGGGCTTCTTTAACAATATTATAATCCGTTACCTTTACATTGAGTGTTGCAAATATTGGTTCGGGGTTCTCCGGTCCAAAAGGCTCAATATATCGGAGCATTCGTAGCATTTTTTCGGTAATGTCATTAAATCCTAAATCATAATCAATCCATAATACGGGTTCTTTCTGGTCAGCCGTAATAGTTTTTTTTACCGTATCATCAAACTGATTCCGGAAGAGTTCAAAATTTTCAGGAATAATTGTCATTCCCGCAGCGTATTTATGCCCTCCAAACTGAACCATAACTTCGGAGCAAGATTCAAGAGCCTGATAAATATCAAAACCGACTACGCTTCTTGCAGAACCCACTAACTTTCCATTGGAGAAAGTAAACAGAATTGTTGGGCGGTAGTGTTTTTCGATGAGGCGGGAAGCCACGATGCCAATTACTCCTTTATGCCATTCTTTTTTATACAAAACGGTTGTGCTTCGTTCCGGATACTCCGAGTCTTTGGCAATCATATTTAATGCTTCTGCCGTCATATCGGTATCAATGTTTTTTCGTTCATCATTTGCCTCATGCAAGTCCTCTGCCAATCGGGTGAGAATATCGCTTTTACCCAACAAAACCTCTACGGCATCTTTGGCACTCCCAAGCCTTCCGGCGGAATTGATACGAGGACCTACAAAAAAAACAAGGTCATTGATGTCCCATCTTCGTTCTGTAGTTGAAAGGGATTGTATAGCAGCAATTCCGGGAGAAGGATTGGTTCTTATTTTTTGAAGTCCCCAGAAAGCGATGATTCTATTTTCATCTCTAATTGGTACTATATCACAAGCAATACTAAGGGTAACAAGGTCGCAGAATCGCTCAAAAGGGTTATAGTCCGCTTCCGGAAGGGGGACTCCGGCAAGAGAAAATACTTGGGTTAGCCCGGTAATTAATTTTAGCCCTACCCCACAGCCAGTAAGGTCTTTACAAGGGTAGCTACAATCACTTTGGAGCGGGTCTAATACTGCTACTGCTTCCGGCAACTCATTGCCGGGTGTATGATGATCACATATAATAAAATCTATCTGGTTTAAGTTTGCGTACTTTACCTTATCATTGGCTTTAATTCCACAATCCAGACTGATAATTAGGGAAGCCCCGATTTTTATGGCATAATCAATCCCTTTAAACGAAATACCATATCCTTCATTATACCTATCAGGGATATAATATTCAAAATCCATTCCCCAATCAGACAAAAATAAGCACATCATTGTTACGGAGGTTGTACCATCTACATCATAATCCCCATACACCATTATTTTCTCATGGTTTTGCTTTGCTTTGAGGATTCTATCCGTTGCCTCCTGCATTCCTTTCATCAAAAAAGGGTCATAGAGATTGCTTTTATCTGGCTGAAAAAAAGAACGGGCTTTTTCTAAGGAAGTAATTCCGCGCTGCCAGAGAATATTGGTAAGAGGAGTAGGGAAAGGGGAACGCGCACTCATTATTAGTCCAAATTCCTCAATATCAGGAGTTTGCTTTATTCGGGTAGATTTCCATTTCATCTTTTTCTCTGGGGTTTAGTTTAGATTATGACAGAAAGCAGGCAAAGTTAGGCAAAAAACCTTAGTTTTCAAAAGGGCTAAAGCTACTATCCGTCCTTGTAACCGATTTTACGTTGGGGAATCGCCTAAGCCTTTCTGTCAGCTCATTGAGCTCTTTCAGGCTTTTGATAAAAACCAGAAAGAGCCCTTCAAACTGTCCATCTTTGGAGTCAATAAACACTTTACGTATATTCAAGTTCATTCCTTTTGAGATGATATTTAGCAGCCCAATCAATAACCCTTGACCGTCAAGCCCTTCTACTTTCAAGGCGGCAAGGAAGGAAACCTCTTCGTTCATAGAGAAATTTGCCTTAATAATATCTCCTCCATGATTTGCCATCCAGCGGATTGCCACTTCGCAAGAGGTTCTGTGGATGATGACCTTATTTTTCCGTTGTAGTCCTACAATATCATCTCCCTTAATGGGATTGCAGCAAGAGGCGATAACTATATTTTCGATATTTATTTCTTTTCCCAATACAAGAAGTTCTGGATTAATGAGAATTTCACCACTAGGGTTAGGCGGTGAAATGGGCATTTGGGCTTGAACAAGCCTTGCAAATTCTTCAATTTTTGCAATTACAGTACGGTTATGTACTCCTACTGCGTAATAAAAATCTTCTATTTCCTCAAAGCCGCAATAGGTTATCAGCCGTTGTATTTCAGGAGAATCTTCTTTAATCTCCATTTTCTTATAAAACCGGTCTGCCAACATTTTTCCGGCATCTACCTTCTCTCTCCAGACTACTTTAAGATAGTTTTTAATGTGATGAGTGGCTCTTGGGGTAACCACCCACTCAAGCCACTCATCTTTTACGGTAGTCTTGGAGGAGGTAATAATCTCAATTTGGTCTGCTTGCTGTAGTTTATAATGAAGGGGTACAAGTTTATCCATGATTTTAGCTCCAATTGCGCGGTTGCCTATATCAGAGTGAATCAAGTAAGCAAAATCCAATACGGTAGCCCCTTTTACAATAGACTTCATTTCCCCTTTGGGGGTAAATACGCTTAGGTTATCCAGCCGAAACTCTGACTTAATAGCGGCGACTTGCTCTTCAAAAGTATTTTGGGTATCGGCAAGAAGGTCTCTAACTCTATCCGTAAAGGATAGGAAATTGTCATCTATAACCATTACCTCTTTTTCTTCCTTATATACCCAATGAGAAGTAATCCCTTTTCGGGCGGTATTATCCATAGAGAAAGTGCGTATCTGAATTTCTACCATTCTTCCTTCGGCACCTAACACTGTGGCGTGCAGAGATTGATAGCCGTTCGCTTTGGGGGTTCTAAGCCAGTCTCTCATTCTATCATGTCTTGGTTTATAGAGAGAGGTTATTTCACTATAAGCGAGCCAGCAGTCGTTAATTTCATGTCCGGGGCGGTCTTCCAAGATAATCCGGATAGCGTACAAATCCATGATTTCCTCGAAGGAAACACCTTTTGTTTGGATTTTATTATAAATGGAATATATAGATTTGAACCGGCTCTCTATTTTGTCAATTTTGAGTTCTGTCATAGAGAGTTTTTGTTTTATTGTCCGAATAAATCTTTCGATATAAGCTTCCGCTTCTTCTCTTGATACATTCAATTTATTGCTTATTTCTTCATAAACTTGGGGTTGGCTATACTTTAAGGATAAATCTTCTAACTCTGTTTTGATATTGTTCATTCCGAGCCGGTGGGCAAGGGGTGCGTAGAGATATAAGGTTTCGGAGGTGATTTTTAGTTGTTTGTGTCCTAATTGCGCCCCTAATGTACGCATATTATGTAACCTGTCAGCAATTTTTATAACAATGGTACGAATATCATCAGAGATAGTAAGCAGAATTTTGCGATAATTTTCTACTTGGATTGAGCTTTGGAGTATATCTATTTTTGCAATTTTGGTAAGCCCGATAACAATATCGAGTACTGTTTCTCCAAAGTTATTCTTAATCTCCTCTTCCGTAATAGGGGTGTCTTCTAATACGTCATGTAAAAAAGAGCAGATGATTCCCGTAGAGAGTAATCCCATTTCTTCATAAACGATACGTGCTACTGCAAGCGGGTGACTAATATAAGGCTCTCCCGATTTTCTAAATTGACCCTCATGTGCATTCTTTGCAAACAAGAACGCCTTGCGGATTTTTGTTACTTCTTGACGGGAAATTTTTTTCTCCCGAACGATTATGCCGATAAAGTTTTTAAATTCTTTATCCAAGTCGTACTCGTGTGGTTTTGTTTCATTTTGTCTCATAGCTTTACTCAATTAAAAGAACAGAGAAGCTATTGGTAAACTTCCGGGTTTTCGCGTTTTTCTACCTAAATTCTCTTTTGCAAATATAAGAAAATATCCTGTATCGGAATATTTTTTTTTGCAATATTTGACTAATCTCCTGCCGCAATCCGTCTATTTTTCTCTAAAAAGAAAAATTCCATGTTACAGATGGGATAATGGGAAAAGCGGTAATAGATTGGGTAGTCATCTTTTGGGTTTCGGTGTCCACATCAAGAAAAATAAAAAAAAGATTCATTCGATTGTATAGATTATAGGCTGCAAAGTTCCAAGAAGAATGCACTTTTCTAACTTTTTTAGGTTTTGGGGTATAGGTGAAAGAAATATCCATTCGGTGGTATATTGGCATACGATAGCGGTTGGTGCCGGTATAGAGAGAAGTATAGTTAAGCGAAGGAGACGAATTGTCCCCATAACCAAGGAAATAGGTAATCCTATCAGAGGGTAGCGTAATCGGGTTGCCGCTACGAAGCACCCAATTTAGGGAGCCTGTCCATTTTTCGCTGAATATATGGTTGATGACAAGAGAAAAGTCGTGGCGGCGGTCGT
>CAUJFT010000206.1 GCA_963169475.1 Bacteroidota bacterium
GAATATACTCCTACAACAATTATAGAAATGATGCTGGAAATAAAACGGCAAACTCCCCGAAAACAAATAAGCACCTTGCCTCTATGCGGGCTTCCCGCCCGTCTGTGGAAAAGCCTCTTTTCTTACTGTAAACTGCCAGACTCCCTTACTTGGGCTGATGCCTCCAAATCTCAAATTATTCAACTTGCGGAAGCCCTTACCATGTCTGAATTTATGATTATAGGGAAAAATACTTTTAAAGAGGAATTTGTTACTTGCGGAGGCGTTACGCTCAAAGAAGTAGATTTTAGAACGATGGAAAGTAAAGTAATTAAAAATTTGTTTTTTGCCGGAGAAGTATTAGATATAGATGCTATAACCGGCGGATTTAACTTTCAGGCGGCTTGGACTACCTCTTTTATCGCTGCTCAAGGAATCTCCAAAGCGATAAGCATGCAAGTATAAGTAGGTAAAAACTAAGAAGGTAATTGTAAATTAAATCATTGAATACCAATTATTTAATTTTATTATCTGTTGTTTATTTTGAATTAAGTACGATTAGTATGAACAAATAATACTTGTTTAAAAAGACATAAATAATTGACAATAAAAAAGCGAATAACTCATCATTCCTACCGGCTTAGGTACTGCCCTTACCGATAAAAAACAGATAGAGGCATATCATTATATACCTCTATCTGTTTTAATGTTTCGTTTTAGCTAATTATTTGGCATAAGCTACGGAGCGTTTTTCACGAATAACCGTAACTTTGATATGCCCTGGATACTGCATATCTGTCTGGATTTTCTGGGAAATATCAAAAGCCAATTGGTCTGCTCCTTCGTCAGATACTCTCTCACTCTCTACAATTACCCTCAATTCCCTTCCTGCTTGAATAGCATAGGTTTTAGTAACACCTGGGTAAGAAACGGCAATTTCTTCTAATTCCTTCAAGCGTTTAAGGTAACTCTCTACGATTTCGCGTCTTGCGCCCGGTCTTGCCCCACTAATCGCATCACAAGCCTGAATAATCGGAGAGATAATAGAAGTCATTTCTATTTCATCGTGGTGCGCGCCAATTGCATTGAGTACTTCGGGGTCTTCTTTATATTTTTCGCATATTTTCATACCTAATAAAGCATGAGGTAATTCAGAGGGGTCTTCAGGAACTTTGCCTATATCATGGAGTAATCCTGCTCTTTTTGCAAGTTTAATATACTTAGTATCAAGTCCAATTTCGGCAGCCATAATTTCGCAAAGGTTCGCGACTTCGCGAGAGTGTTGGAGCAGGTTTTGTCCGTAGGAGGAGCGATATTTCATTCTACCCAGATGCCGGATAATGTCTGGGTGTAGTCCGTGAATCCCCAAATCTATGGCGGTACGCTCTCCGGTTTCAATCATCTCTTCCATGAGTTGCTTTTCTACCTTTTTTACCACTTCTTCGATACGTGCCGGGTGGATTCTGCCATCTATTACTAATTTATGAAGGGATTTTCTAGCAATTTCTCTTTTTACTGGGTCAAAGCAAGAGAGGACGATTGCGTCCGGCGTATCATCTACGATAATTTCTACACCAGTTGCTGCCTCTAAGGTGCGAATATTACGCCCCTCCCTTCCGATTATCCTACCCTTTACGTCGTCATTTTCGAGCGGGAAAACGGTAATGGCATTTTCGATTGTGGTTTCTGCGGCGGTTCGCTGAATAGATTCGATAATGATTTTTTTCGCCTCTTTACCTGCCGTTACTCTTGCGTCATCTAAGATGTCTTTTACATAGGAAGAAGCCTTCGTTTTAGCCTCATCAATAAGCGCGTCCATCAGGTTTTTTCGGGCTTCCTCAATAGATAAGCCTGCTATCTTTTGAAGTTCTGCTACTTGCTTGTGTTTTAGTTCTTCTACCTCTTCTTGTTTCTTAGTAAGTGTCGCAAGTTGCTTTGTTAGATTTTCCTTGATTTGGTCTGCGGAGGTTTTGCTTTTTTGGGCTTCCTCTCGGATAGTATAAGCCTCTTGCTGCTCTTTTCTTACTTGTTCTGTGATTTTTTTGAACTCATCTTGTCTTTGGTTGAGGACTTGTTCTTTTTGGCGCGTTTGGTTCTCGCGTACATCTAATTTTTCTTTTCTGCTATTGGCTTCCTTTTCAAATTGAGCTTTACGTTGCTCATACCTTTCATTTACCTGCGCAAGTTTTTCTTGCTTCAGGTTTTCAGCTTTAATCTCAGCCTCCTTGCGGAATAATTCCGCACTTGATTGGGCGGCTTCCATCAGGCGGTTATTGGCTGCGGTAAGCAAATACCGATTAATGACAAAGCCGACTACAGCACCTATTAGTATTCCTACTACAACTCCAACTAAAATTTCCATTTAATGATATACAAAAATTAATAAAGTGAAAACTACAATTCAAATATTATCGAATTGCTTAATTTTTGATGATTGGGTAATTGGGGCGAAAAAGGTACTCAGGGTTTACTATCAAGTTTACTCAACATACTGATTAATATCCAATTGTTTTTCCAGATGTGATAATTTTTCGATTATTAATTTTGTGTTACCCGCCTCTTCTCCATTTTTTTTGGACTTTATGAAATCAAGCGTTATTTCAAGGCAACACATTAAAACGATGTCCACTTCGTCTCTCATACCATATTCAAGACGATAGCGGCTTACTTTATCATTAATCAATTTCACCGATTGCTGAACAGCAACGGCTTCATCTTCATCTACAAGAACGGGAAAATTTCTTCCCAGTATATTGAGTTTAAGCGAATGTTTCTCCACTTTTATCTCATCTTACAATTAATGTCCTAATCACCAAATTTATCTATACAACTTTCAATTTCCCTGATATACAAGTCAATCGAACGTCTAATTTCTTCTTTATTCGTAGGAGATAGCACTACTTTTGAGTTTAGTTGCTCCTCCAACGCTTCTTTTTTAAGGATTAGATCTTCATTCTCTTGCATAAGTATTTCAATCTTTTTTTCCATCTCCTCCCTATTCTCCAATAAAAAAACGATAAAACGGTTCATCTTATTCGCTTTTTGTATTAAAATATCTATCTGCTCCTCAATTGATTTCATTAAAACTCGCTACTAAACCTTAAAATTCCCGACTAAGGTATATGTTTTTTTTTGAATAGCCAAAATTTTTAACATAATTTGAAAGGAAATTTATTTTAACACAAATATAAATGACTAATAATCACTGTATTATTAAACAAAAAAACCTCTATACACATAGAGGTTTTTTGGGGTTTATCTTTCAAGAAATTTATCGCATGAGTGTGATATTTCCATTGTAGATTTTTTCTCCAAGTTTTACATTATAATAGTATATACCCGAAGTACATTCTTTTCCTTTGAGGTCTTTACCGTCCCATTTAATGCTTTGTCCCTTTGCATTAAATACTGGTTTCCCCCAACGGTCAAAAATTCCTGCTTCAATGATTTCCGTCCCGAGATACTGAATCACCCAATTATCAAAGAAGCCATCATTATTGGGAGTAAAGACATTAGGGAAGAAGAAATCAGGGTCTATTACAATATAAGGATTGTGAACCACCTCGCTGACACACCCGTTTTCATTCGTAACTTGTAGCGTAACCGTATATTCTCCGGTAAATCGGTAGGTATGAATAGGGTGTTGCTCGGTAGTAGTATTCCCATCTCCGAAATCCCATAACCAAGATACTGCATGCAGAGAAGTATCGGTAAAGGTAACTATCGCTGAAGGGAGTAAAATAGTATCTCCCACTACTGGAGAAGAAGTAAACCCAGCAGTAGTATTACTAGAAACTGTAATGGCATTAATGTCTATAGAATCGGTGCATCCACCGTCTCCTACAATCGTCAAAGTAGGGAAGTAGCTACCTGCCAAAGTATAGCTATGAGTCGGATTTGGTTCATTGGATATAGGGCTTCCATCTCCAAAGTTCCAGATATATACCATTGCATTTTGTGTCTGCTCAAAGAATCCCACTTGCAATTCGTCACACCCGGAAGGGTTGGTAGTAATATAGTCTGCTACCGGGGTGGGGTGTACTACAATGGCTACACTATCCGTACTATTACAGCCAGCTTCATAGACTGTTCCATAATAGACAACCGTTGAGTCAGAGATACCAGTACAAATCGGATTCGCAACGGTTGTATTGCTTAGCCCCTGCGCAGGAGTCCAAGAATAGTAGGAGTTGCCCGTTCCCCCGGTTATATGAAGAAGAGTAGAGCCGTTTCCGCAAATTACCGTAGTATCTGCCCATACATTTGCCGGTTCAAAAGGAACAACAATGACAGTTACCTCATCATAGGTAGGGCATTCGCCTGCCACACTAGTACGAACCGTGTAAATAGTAGTATTCTGAGGAGAAACTAACGGATTTTGAGCTGTAGGGTCTATAATAGAGTTAGCATCTGGCATGCCTGTCCATAAGAAAACCACCGGAGTTGCCGGAGTAGTTCCCACAAAGCTATAATCAGACATAAGCTGAATCGTATCATTAGAGCAGATGATGGTATCTTGAGTAAGGATATTAGCAATCGGGGTGGGTTTTACTTGTACAAGTACATCGTCCACGAACCCTGTACATACATCAGAAGATACTTGAAGAGAATAGATAGTGGTAGTAGAAGGGGAAGCCCAAGTAAGACCACTATTAGGATTTGATAAGCCTGTAGTAGTACCCGTACTTGCTACCCATTGGTATTCGTATATAGTACCGAATGGGTCGCCGTCAGCAAGTCCGTCTAACCACACGGAGTCTCCTTGACAAATATCTGCTACGGTTGGTTCTATGGAGGCTGTGGGTAAGGTTCTCACAATAATCGTAACCGTATCTGTTCCTGTACATCCGTTGGAAGTGGCGGATAAAGTAAATAAGGTCGTAAATTGAGGAGTTGCCTGCGTATTAGGATTTGTAGCATTTGCAATCCCTGATAATGCGTCATCGGGAGTCCATACATAACTGTAATTGGGTCCTGCTCCTGTGGCATATCCTTGCATAGTAATCGTTTCTCCAAAACAGATTTCTTGAGTAGGACCTGCTTCTGTAAGGGGTATCGGACTTACCCAAACGGTAGTAGTACTCATCGTATCAAGGGTAGTAACATCACTACTACACCCGTTAATAGATATTACAATAAGCGTATAGATGGTATTAGTAGAGGGGTGTACATAAGGGTTCGGTAATGTATCCCAGCCGGATAAGCCAGCACAACCCGGAGTATTACAGCTCCAGCTATAATGATAGGGTCCAGGTGCTTGATTATTTGCAGCGAGTTGTCCGTTAAGGAATACACCCGGAGAGTTAGGCGCGCCGCATATATATTGGTCTTGACCAGCATCTACCAATGGCTTTGGCAAAATCGTAACGACAGTAGAATCCAGATTGCTTACACACCCGTTGGCATCAGTCGCTTGAAAATAGTAGGTAGTAGGAGTTACTCCCGGATTTACCATAGGATTGGCTACATAAGGGTTAGAGATACCACACAATGTAGGATTATTACAAGTCCAAGTGTAGGTAAAGCCAGGGAAGCCGGTACCGGGCAGTACTTGTCCATCAAGCATAACGGGACCATTTCCGCTACAGAATGAAATATCTGAACCGGCAGAAACCTGGGGAGCTGGACTAACAAATATTTGTTGAGTCATGGTGTCGCAGCAGAATTGATTACAAACAATTAACCTCACGGTTACAAGCCCGGGTGCAGTATAGGTTACGCAATTCACGGTGTCGAGGGTGCTATATTGAGGGGTTGCCCCATTTCCAAAATCCCAGAAGAAGGACTGCGTAGCGGATACCGAAGTTCCGGTATAAGCGAAATTAATACAACTTCCCTGACAAATACTTGAATTACTTGCAGTAAAGTTCGCACTCGGGTCGGGAATTACATTAAAAGAGGCATAAGCCGTATCGCTGAAACAACCATCATCAACGACATACATTGAGATTGTTTTAGGTCCGGCATTGGGATAATTGACGCAGTTAGGATTGGGGTTATTTGCGATAGGCGGATTTGCACCCGGCATACTCCAAAAGTAAGAGGTTACATTAGGAGTTCCACAGTAGGAAAAATTAAAGCAATTATTATCAAGGCACTGGTCTGCAATAGGGGAGATACAAGCGGTTGGTCTTGGAAGAACCGTTACCAATTGACAATCTATTACAGAATTACAACCATTTTCAGATACACTTAAACACACGGTATAAGTACCGGGCGAAGCCCACTGTACTTCATAGGGACCTTGTCCGGTTGCACCATTACAAATGATACCTCCACCAAAATCCCAATTGTAGTTTGCATTGGGCGTAGCATTTCCGGTATATACTATCTGATTACATACTCCTTGACAAATATTAGTAGGGAAAGCAAAATTAGGAGTAGGAATCTGATTAACAGTAATAACCTGTGTAGTAACCGGACTCAAGCAACCATTCTGATTTACAAGTAAAGTTACGTTTTTGGGACCAGGAGTAGTCCAATAT
Organism: Bacteroidota bacterium; assembly: GCA_963169475.1. Classification (GTDB taxonomy): domain Bacteria; phylum Bacteroidota; class Bacteroidia; order J057; family J057; genus JAAFHL01. The sequence continues at coordinate 6,465 of CAUJFT010000206.1, forward strand.
ACGTTATAAGGTCCTGCCCCTTGACCGCTTGGGGTTGCAATCCCTCCGTCAAAATCCCATACGAACCCTGATGTGGGGGGAGAGCCGCCGATATAAGTAAGTGTTACGGGTACGCCCTCGCAGACTACATTAGAAGTGGTATTGAAAGCGGAAGAAGGCACGGGGTTTACGTTTACAGTAACAGACCCTGTACCAAAGCAGCCTAAGGCATCTGTAACGGTTACATCGTAGGTTGAGGTCAGTGCAGGGCAGACATTAATGTTTGAACCGGCTAATCCTACCGGTTGCCACACATGGTTGTAGCCAGGCGTAGCACTATAATTTGTAGAAAGGGTAGCACATTGTCCTTGACAAATCGTCTGGGGAGAAGCATAGGCTATCACGTTAGGTTTGGGGCTTACTTGAACCACAATCGTATCGCTATTGGTACAGCCAGAGGCATTCGAAACATTGACGATATAAGTAGTAGTAGTAGCTGGAAAAGCTAATAGTGTAGGAGATACGATTGCTCCCGGATTCCAAACATGGGTAATTCCGGGCGTTCCGGATAAATTAGTCGAAAGAAGGGTAGTATCACCCTCACAAATGATAGGAGGAGTAGCAAAAGCCGTAACCGCAAGCGGCTGTACGTTGAGAGGAAGCCCTGCCGGAATAGAAACATTCCCACAATTATCTTGAACCGGTCCCACCAATTGAATGGTATAAAGCCCACTTTGGATGATAGGAGGAGTAAGAGAGAGCGTAAAGTTATCTTCAAAAGTTCCCCCGCCTGCACAATTGGCTCCGGACACCGCTGTAATTGTATAAGGTCCTCCTGGTCCCACAATGTTAAAATCCGAAACATCTATGGAGTTACAAAGAATATTTTCACTAAATTGGATATTAATGGTGTCAGTACCGCAAGAAGGGGCAAGAACTTGGGTAAAAACCGGCGCAATATTATCAAAAATTATTGCAGTAGAAGCCCCAAAATCAATGGTATATCCAGACGCTCCTCCGGAGAAGTTACTTACATTCACTACATAAGTCTGCCCTGCTACCACCGGAATACAAGCATTACCTGGGGTTCCACCTGCTCCTTGTGTATTAAATCCGGAAGTACCGTTTGGTCCTGTATTACCGGCTGTGCCAGAAAAGTTACAACTTACTTCTAATGCGGGATTCGTAGCAATATCTGCACAAGAGGCATTGGTGATATTGTAAACCGCCCAATCATAGTCATCGAAAGGATTCACGGGGCTAATCGTAAAACATAAATTACCTGGTGAAAGCACAGTAAAGATGTACCATACATCATTCTGCTCTCCTGCACCCAAACAAGTACTAACGATAGGGTCAATCTCATTGGGGTTAGGTCCCTCTCCTTGGTAAGAATTGGGCTGGGTGTATGAGTTCTGACATATCGGAAGTGCGTTAAAGCAATCCTGCTCCGGTTGATTCGGGGGAAGCTGTGCAAAAGCGATATGAGAAAAAACTCCCAATATTATCAACAATAAATACTTTCGTAAATTATTACCACACATAGGGGCTTATTAATTTGAAATGATACTATATATTACAATTTTTAAATACCAATATTTTTAATGACCATTCAAGGTGCCACTCTGAACGGAGAACTGCATAATAGAAGAGGTGATGTCTCCATGATTTCCGATATCTAATCCATTTGCGCTGATGTCCCAATTAAAGTTGAGGTCGAAGGTGATTTGGCTTCCTTGTTTGCTAATATTAATGATTGCATTCCCTTGGGAAGATTGACCACCGAATTTTAGGGTATAAGGGAGAGAAACGTTTTGGTGGGAGAACTTAGTGGTTAAATCCCAGCCCGAATTTTGCAAATCTAATTCAAGCATAAGAATTCCGTTATTATTGTAGTTTAGTACATTTCCAAGTAGAACCAACTGCTGGCCAGAAGCATTCTGACCGAGAACAGGAGTCTTAATACGGAAGTTCCATGTCGATTGTCCCATATCAATGTCTGACCATAGTTTATCGGAGGAGACCGAAGTGCTGCTCACAGAACCATTTCCAGTAAGCAACAAAGTAGCACTACCCCCAAAAGCAGATTGAGCAACGGACAAAAAAACAGTAATGATTGAGAATAGTAGGAAAATACAATATTTACGCATAGTCTTATTAATTCTTAATGATGAGACCTTCTTTATTTTAGCAGGCAAAAGTAATGATATTTATGAAAACTTTGATACTTTTTTATTTTTATATGTATAAAACGATGTATGAACTGTAAAATGTAGCCTTCAATCAGTTATAACTTTGCCTTTTGATTGGGTTTTTCTAATGTTCTTTCTAAAAATCTATAATACTTCTTTTGTTTTATCTTTGAATACTTATCAAATAATAGTTTTGCGGTTTCGTATTGATTTTTTTGCATACAATGCACAATTGTACGGGTTAAATAAATATCATGTGCTTCGGATTTTAAGAGGGAATCGGATAGCTTTAGGGAATAGATTTGAGGATTTTCGGACTTTACTTTATCTTTACTTAACCATTTAAAATATTGATTAAGATACAAATAATAATAATAAGAAAAAATCGCATCTTCATTATCTAAGGGAACCCCTTCCATTAATCCACCCGGAATAGGCTTATTTCCGACAGCTACCATTTTACTATAAGCCTTAAAATAAGTCAGTTCATTATGCTCAAATTTCACAAACCACTCCGGAAGCGAAAGGGAATCTTTCATTTTATCTAAGAAATCAATCTCATTTTTTGTGAGTGAGTCTACTTTTTTGGCATATTGATTTAGGTCTTCGGAAGAGAGGGTACTAACTTGGGTATAAACCCGATTTTCTGCTAAACGATAAAAACGGCATATCTCTGAAGCAGCTCCTTTAAACTTCACCGAATCAAGGGTCTGGGAAGAAGGATTTAAAGAAAAGTATATCGTGAGAGAACTATCTGGTATTAAAAAGACCTCTACACTTTCTCCTTCTATATAAATCGTTGCAGGACGAGGGCTATTTACATCAATATCAATTATATATGCTCCTGAATCGCTTGCCACTGCTGGTACGGACTCTCTCTGCCCCTCTATCACATTATTAAAAACGGCATTTATCATCAATTCTCCGCTTTTCGTAAGCGGGACAAGGGTAATAGTACTTTTGCTATAAAAGCTAAACTCAGGGTCATCTTTTTTTATGTAATGAGAATAATACGAAAGCCCTAAGATATATAGTAATATCAATACGGAGATCACTGTAGGAGCCGGAGTCCTGAATAAATCTTGCGTGAGTCCTTTGTAAGGAAGTTGTGTCATTTATAAAAAAATTTTCCGGTTTAGTATGTAAACGGGGCGCAATTTAAAACGTTTTTTTGCAATTTTCATAATTATTTGCGCTCTGTGGCAAGGAGATTTTATGTAATTTATATGTATAAGGATAAAATACAAGTATAACATGGTGGGTTTTGTCAAAAATATGATGCTGCCGTAAATCGAATGATATATTTTGTAATTATTTAATAATCATCTACTTTAAGCAAGCTATCCACTTATTTATGACACTACCCAAAATATGGACGTTATACCCTAAATTAGTGCAAGATATTTATTCAAACAGAATTTTTGGCTTTGTTGAAGGGTAAGCCATAGGTGTTGAGTCGGCTATCCTTTGCCTTTAAAGCCCTTAATCATAAGCAAAATTTCAGCTTCGTTCTCTAATGTCTCCTGTACCTCCTTCTTGATGCTTCCTTTTTCCATAAAAAGGAGTTTCGCGTTGGTGAAGTGAGGGATATATTTGAGGTACTCACCCTTAGCATCTATCGTTACATTCGAGAAGTCTGATAGGTTGTAATCTTTGGTAAATGCCTTATACTCCCATTCGTTTTCAAATAAAAGATAAGGGAAGATGTGAGGGTTTTGCTTCACCGATTTGAGGGTTTCTAAAATGGATTTTAGGCAAGGTCCGCAGGTTTTGGCTACGGGTATCGCTACGACTAATGCCGACTTTTGAGGAATTAAGTTAGGGTTCTTGAAGTAGAGAGTGTTTTTTGTTATCTCTTCTTTTTGTTCTTTAACTGCGTATTGCGGTTCAAGGTCGGAAGCATTAGCAGGTAATACCTCAAACAAATGTAGATAATGGGTATCAGCTATGGTTTTAAGTAGTTCATAATCATAAAACCATAGCCCCTCCGAAGAAAAAAGTATAGGAACTCCAATACCATACGGTATTCTATCTTCCGCAATGATATTGAATGTGCTATCCATAATCATTAAACCGTGGTGAATTTTGTTTTTTACTTCGACATTACTATGGGGATATGGGGGCAAAACCAAAAGTCGAGCATACTGATGGGTTGTGTAGTTAGTAAAAATAGAGCTATATTTTGATGATTTTTCTCCATAAATACTATAAGTCTGAAATTTTTCCACAGTATAAATCGTATCAATCAATGATGACTTAGGGCAAAATTTTTTTGATTTTCCGGATAAAAAATCGGTTTGATATACAATGGGGGTTGAAGCACTACTAGATATAAAACTATTCACTAATCCCTGAGTGGTTTGGGCGCAAGAGAATCCATCGCCTTTGAGATAAGAGGATATAGGGAAATGAAAAAAATACGGAGTAGTTTTGTTTGAAATAAGATTTAAATCTATAGCGGAAGGGGTTACGTATTGAGGATAGAAACCCGTTTCATATACTCTATTATACCTATTCAAAGGAATTAAAATATTATTGTTATTAATAATAAATCCATTATGAATATCCCCCATTTTGGGAATACAAACACTATCTTTGGATATGAAATGTTTTTGGCTACACCTTACTGGTAAATCGCATAAATCATAATAGCGTATATAATCTACGTTTTGATTTGTCAAAATTAAAGTACTATCATATAATCCATAGGAATTGCTAAAACTAAAAAATACGGAGTCTTTGTTTAGATATCTAAACTGTGTGAAAACCTTCCCTTTTAAAGGAGAAAGTTCACTATAGAAGACCTCTTTTCCGCTATAAATATCATAAATTCCCATACTTACCTCTGTGGGTTTTGTCATAAATAAACATGCAAGAGATTCTTTTCCTATTGTATCAATAAAAGTATGAAAAAGGAAAGCGTAAGTACCCTTTTTATTCATGGGTATCTTAATTGTCCTTTTTAGATGAAATGAAAGTTTTTTAACAGGGATATTTTGGCAATCAGCATTAAATGCAAATAAAGGTATAAAAATTACAATAAAGATAATATCTACAATCCGTAACTTATAAAATACCAAGTTAAATAGACGATGTTTTGAGATGTGATTTGCTTTTATTTTCATGGGTTTAAAGTTAAAGTATTTTTGTTTTTAGCCTCTTCTTTGAGAGTAGTAACTATCCTTAAGTGTGGATTTATTACAAGATAAGGGATAGTACCCTTATCTTGTTTCCTTAATATTTGTTTTAATCACAAATCCAATACCATGCAACCCCATCAACTACCTCCCTACGACAACTATAGCCGCCTTCATCACAACGAAGAAAATGTCCAAGGTCATCTTGCACCCATGCTAATTCACAATTTGAACGTGCTATTGAAAGTACTTCCTCATTATCAAATATATACAATTCGTACACTTTTCCTGAAACATTATCCTCGAACCAATATGCCGCTTGATACTCCCAAATCCCACCTGCCCCGAAATGGTGTCCGGACGGATCTTTTTCTGTGAGATTAGGAGAGTTTCTCATTGTTTGAAGGGTTGAAGTTCTGTAATGAGAGGCATAAGGACTAAGGGCTTCTTGAGCACAGCCCCCTAATAAAAAAACAATCGGAATCCATAAAAATAACTTTTTCATAATACACTAACATTTAAGTGGTAAAAACAAAACCAAAAGCCTGTCATTTTCAAGGTAGTGCGCACTCGGTGGAAAGAACATACACAAAGCTCGGTGGCTTTTTTGAGAAAAGCAATACCCCCCCCGTTTCTACCTTTTTATGTAGGTTTATGTCTTTAAGAGATAAGGCGTATCTCTGCCACCACTTTGCGGTAAAAGGATTTTATGGTTTACAAGATATTGTAAATCACGGGTAGCAGTAGCCTTTGTGGTTTTAGTGATTGAAATTGACTATCATTCCTTCTTCAAATTTTCCGACACAAGCCCGGTAAAGCCTATCCTTTGCCTTTAAAGCCCTTAATCATAAGCAAAATTTCAGTTTCGTTCTCTAATGTCCCCTGCACTTCCTTCTTGATACTTCCTTTTTCCATAAAAAGGAGTTTCGCATTGGTGAAGTGAGGGATATATTTGAGGTACTCGCCCTTAGCATCTACCGTTACATTCGAGAAGTCTGATAGGTTATAGTCTTTGGTAAATGCCTTATACTCCCATTCGTTTTCAAATAAAAGATAGGGGAAGATATGAGGGTTTTGCTTCACCAATTTGAGGGTTTCTAAAATGGATTTTAGGCAAGGTCCGCAGGTTTTGGCTACGGGTATCGCTACGACGAGGGCAGAGCGGGGAGTGGTGAGAAGATGATTTTGGGAGAAATACAGAGAATTTTCTGATTGTTTATTTGCTCTTTCGCCCCCTTTCCCTTGTATAAGGCTACATATCTCTATCTCATAGGTGTTTAGTAATATCTTATTAGGGGTCAAGCCGGAATTTTGATAGTCATGGAAAAGAAGCCCCGATTTGGTATAAAATAACGGAACTCCGACACGCGCTAATTTACTTTCAGCGATAACCCGAAACGCTGAATCTATTAGCATCAGTCCATAATGAACTATGTTTTGCTGTTCGATGGTTGCGTCTTCTGGCGGGCTTAAGATTAATAATCTAAAGTAGCGGTTATTTAATGTGTCAGGAATTATCCGACCATAGCTATTAGCATACCTCCCAAAGGGAGAATAAGGACTTGGATTGCGGGATTCGTTCAGTGGAATTAGAATTGTATCTATCCATTCAGACTTGCAATAGTGATGTATAGACTTCTTCGTCTCAAGATTATATTCGATGATTAATGGAGACATTGCCGGAGCTATTATAGGATAATGATTTTTCCCAAGCGTAATTTGATATTTTCCATATCCCTCCCATAAGTTATTCTGGATATATCGCGGAAAAGTAAATTCAATAGGGTAGTAATTTTCATTGAATAGATTGAGACTTACCAAAAACGGGGTTTTATAGCTTTCATACGTGTGGGTTTCAAATGCTTTCTGGTATCTTGAAAGGGGCAAGTAAATATTAGGACCAGATAGCAGTAATCCTTCCGGAATATAAGAATACAGAAGGTAAGAGGCACTGTCTCTTGATATAGAAGGCTTGTCTTTACACCTTACTGGTAAATGGCATAAATCGATGTTTTTTTTAATATTCATCGAACTATCAACTATCAGAAGCATACTATCGTGTATTCCCTTTTTGTTGATTAAAAGGAAAATAGAATCAAAATTTACAAACCTAAAAGAAGAAATGTTATGACCTTTAAATCTGTTTAAATCCGAATGATAAAGCGTTTTCCCATCTGCTAAACGATATAAACCAATACTGTTTTCTTCGGGGTCTGTGTACATTAAGCAAACAATACACTCTTCCCCATTTTGGCTGAAAAAATGGGATTTCTTGATTTTTAACCCATTTTCACGAGTAGTAATTTCGATACTCTTCGTTTTATTTAAACAAAGACCTGCTCGACTATTCTCTGTATTTTGAGAACTACATGATGTCAGAATAAAAAAAGCCATCAATCCTACAAAAACCAACTTTTTCATACCGGAAACTTGAACGAATATAACGAAAAATTAATTAGGGTTAGATTATTCGACTACGATTTCCATAAAACAGAAGCACTATTTTATGGAAATCGTAAGATACTAAGTTAGTCACATACCCAATACCAGCCGGGATATTTTTTATCCGCCCTACAACTTGACCCCTCGGGGATACACTCTACAAACTCTCCTTTGTCATTAATAACATAAGTCATATCGCACTCTCCCCCTGCCTGCCTCAAAGCCTCCTCATTATCAAATATATACAATTCGTACATTTTTCCTGAAACATTATCTTCAAACCAATACGCCGCTTGATACTCCCAAATCCCACTTGCTCCGAAATGGTGTCCGGACGGATCTTTTTCTGTGAGATTAGGAGAGCTTCTCATTGTTTGAAGGGTTGAAGTTCTGTAATGAGAGGCATAAGGACTAAGGGCTTCTTGAGCACAGCCCCCTAATAAAAAAACAATCGGAATCCATAAAAATAACTTTTTCGTAATACACTAACATTTAAGTGGTAAAAACAAAACCAAAAGCCTGTCATTTTCAAGGTAGTGCGCACTCGGTGAAAAGAACATACACAAAGTTCATTTGGTATTTTGAGAAAAGCAATACCCCCCCCCCATTTCTACCTTTTTATGTAGGTTTATTAAGTCTTCTGTAACTATCCACGTGGGCAAAGTAATTGATTAACTGGGATTACGCAGTCAAAATATTTTGAAATTATATTCCGCAAAACCAAAAGCAAATTTTTCCGCAAAACTAAAAGTAAATTTTTTGAGTATTTGAACCTCTTTGTTAAAAATAAGCCAAAAGTGTCATTTTTACTATCTTTCACAAATGTAATTTATTTTATGAATATTTTCTAACTATGCGACAGTTTTAGTACGAGCTGATTAAAGTCGTCGTGATTTCGTAAGAGCGAAAGTTGAATTCTTTCAAATCCAGCTTTAAAAATTGAAATCTGTTTGTATCCATGCTTTAAGACTTTAATGGGTGTTATATCATGTAAATAAATGCCATTTAAGTACGCCCAAATAAAAGACAATGCAGTGATATACAATAGTTTATTGAGTGCCTCAACAGATTCTAAGTGCGTATCTTCGAGATTAAAGCCATTAGATTTGAGGGCTTTAAACATCGTTTCAATTTGCCATCTTTTGGCATATTGAGGGAGTGCTTGTTTATCATGTTCAAAAGCTGCAACGATGAGTAATTCGGGCTTATTTTGGTCGTTGATAAACAAGGTAGCACTAAGAAATAATTTATGTTCGTAGATGTATCGGGAAGAAGATAGTATCATTTTATCATTGATATTCAAGTGTTTAAACAAAGATTTCACCTGAATTTCGCTTCCTTTGTGCATGACAACTGCGTTATTTCTAATCCGAATGTATATTTTTATTTTTTTACTTTTCAAATGTGTGAACCATACATTTCCGATAAATTCTCGGTCAGCAATGAGACACAAAACTCGGCTGAATCCAAAGAGTGTCTCAAAACGGTTCAGCAAATCTATACGTTCTACTTCGCTCGAAACTCCATCTCTCCCATTACCTTCCTTGTCATTGAGTAAACTCCAAAATATTGGGATGGCAATCCCCTCATATGCAACCGCCAACATCATAATATTATACTCAAAGCGTCCAAATTTCCAACTCGTTTTATCTAATAATAAAATATACTTCCCCTTGTGCGGTAATAGCTTCATTATCACATTACTTATACTATCTAAACACCATTTATAGGTATATAAATATCGTTCTATTATCCGAATATTTGACCACTTTGTTGCTTTATTATCCATCCCTAAGCCCAATTTCCCAAAGCTAATACTACCTACTTTGATGCTACTGGTCATAAATAATACTAAAAATTTGATAAACCACACCGAACTATTCCGTAGATTTTTTTGCAATATTAAATGTAACTCGCTATATTTGTCGTGCAATTTTATGTTGTATGCCATAAATTAAGGTTTGTAGTGACTCCTCAAATTTATGGCTTTTTCTTTGTTTTGCAAAAACTGTCGTATAGTTATGAAACTAATTTAAGCACAACTTATGAACAATCTCCATCTTAACAAGAAAACGGTTTTTAGACAGTCTGACGGTTTCGGGCTTTGCGTAGTGGGGGATTTCAAGGCACAAATGCTCGATTTAGCACTACTGTTTGATAGAATTACTACCGTTCAATTTAGCACTTCCGCCCCCATTTTGCCAAACCCTTGTTGGTGGCAGTGCTTCTTCTTCAGTTTCCATCCGATATTCTTCTCTTGGTTCTTCCACTATAAACAAAGTTGGTTGCATTTCAATTAGTTTTATCCGTTTTCTGGCAATTTCGCAATATTCGTGACTTATGTCTGTTCCAATGTACTGTCTGCCCATTTCTGTTGCAACTCTTGCAACAGTTCCACTTCCACACATTGGGTCAAAAACTATGTCGCCTTGATTTGTCCACGATTTTATATGGTCTCTCACAAGTTCACAAGGAAATGGTGCAGGGTGTCCTTTGGCTTCTTGGTCTTCTTGTTTTTTGCCGACTACATATTCCCAAATATTGCCTTTAATTTTTTTGTCTTTAACTGGCTTTGCAAGTTTTTCTCTTGTCTGTTCGTTCTTTGAAAAATTTTTGTAAGTCGTGCCGTTTAATTCTAAACCTGCGTGCAAACAGTCCACCATTATTGGATTATGTGTTTTTACAGTTCCTTTGCTAAACACGAACATATATTCAAATTCATTATTGTATCGTTTGCGATAGATTTGAGGAATTGGGTTTGTCTTACGAAAAATCATTGTGTCGTGAAGATTAAATCCAACTTGTTGAAAATATAATGCTTGCTTAAAACTTGTGCCTGTTTCGTTTCCGTTGATTGTTGCATCGTTTACTACCCAAACAACAACGCCTCCTTGTTTTGTAACTCTGTAAAGTTCTTTGGCAATGTCTTCAAATGGGAAAACAAAACCCTTGTAATTTCTTAAATCGTCATAAGGTGGCGAAGTAACTGTTAAGTCAATTACTTCATCATCAAAGTTTTTCATTACTTCAATGCAATTACCTTCAACAATTTGATTTATATATTTGTCTAAACTCATTTTGCTTATTTTAGTGTGAATAATCCGTTATCTGTAATTGCGTTGATTGTTTTAATTTTGCTTTCAATTTTGTGAACTTTGATAAGTTCTTTCAATGCTTCTTTATGGCTCATTCGCATTATTTTTTCTCTTTCTTGTGCTAAAAATATCAATGCTTCTTCTTTCGCAACTGCAATACTTTCAGTTGCAACACCTTTTTCAATGTTCCAAAGTGGTTGAATTTTTTTTTGAAAACGCAAGAATTACTTTATTGATTGCTAACCAATAATCAGTTGCATTTTTGGAAGGATTGAGTGCTTGAATTGTTTCAAATATTTTCTTTAAAAGTTGTTGGGCTTTTGCCTTTCCTTCAACTTCTGAATAAGAAAGAAGTAACGCTAAATGCGAATATGTGAACACGCAAACGTTTTGCGTTGTGGCTTGTTGGTAAATTTGGCTTGAAGAAGTTGGAAGTTGATAAATTGGGCAAACTACCATTGCATAAGGTTTGCCACGTTTCCAATCGTGCATTGCTTGCACTTTAAAGCCTTTTTGATTTTTTGCAGTTCGACTTAATCTAAATGCTTTTGCGTCTGCTACAAAACTGTAATCTTTTGCAAATGCTTCAACGTCTGCTGCATCTGCTCGTTCTTTCAACACCAAACTTTTAAGTCCTAATGCTGTGTATGCCAACGAAAGTAAACAGTCTGTATATTTTGAATATAGCTTTTCTTCGCTTGTGTCGTGTGCATAGCTTTCTGGAATGTTTCCACAAAGTCGTAAGTGGTCAATAAGTGAAGAAACTCCACTTTTCTTGATTTCGGCTTCTAATTCTTTTTCTAATTTTTCTGTGTCGTTCCCAAAGTGTCCGCTAAGTTTGCGGATTTCTTCAACCCAATAATTTCGTCTTTTTATTGCTGTGTCTGATATTATTTTACTCATTTATTATCTGTCAAATTATTCGGTTCAAAGATACTCAAATTTTTAGTAAAGTCGGTTAGGATTGTCGTCAAACTGTCAATCGTTTTTGTTAGGACGTGGTGTCTGTTAGCATTGCCACTAACGGCAGTCCGTCTAAAAAACCTTTTTAGGTTCATTTAGTTCACAAATATCGGAATAAATCAATGTTAAGCGCGTTTTTTTGAGGAGATATTTCGGTTTGGTTTAAAAAAATTAAAAAAACAATAAGTACTCATTTGAAATTAGT
>CAUJFT010000207.1 GCA_963169475.1 Bacteroidota bacterium
GGGCTTTCTAAGTTGTGCTACCATTGCTCCGTGTGCTGGAGCAAGACACGCCACCGTAGGCAATACTAATATTCCATCGTTTCCCAATATTTCATAATATCTTTGTCGTGCTTCAAGTACATGCTTGATTGCTTGCTCCACTTGCTTAGCAGAAGGGCGTAACAATTGCATTCCGACAAGCATTTGGTACAAAAAGTTGCTGATGCCGGGAGGTCCTATGATTTGAGCAATACTTTCTTTAAAAAGATTATATTTTTTACCCTGATGTCTCGTCAAGGAATCGTGCATAGAAGTTTCAAAATCGTGAATGATGAGCTTATTGAAATCAAGATACAAAGCGGAGGCATCTGTAAAATCAAGGTGTGTCTTCACCATTCCTGCTTCGATTAGCAGTGCTTGGCTCCTACCCGTTGCAGAGGAAATTTCTGCGTTCTTGGGAGAGGCTTTGTATCCATCTGGGTAAAACAATTTTAGCCCCTTCAATGAAAAATCAGGGGATTCTTTTAGGGTATCTTTTGCAATAATGTTATAGACCAATTTAGCATCTCTTACGCTCCGCGTTATGGGTCCTAAGGCAAGAAAGCTGTCTGTAAATCCGTTTACTTGGGGGTAAGTTCCCGTTTTATCTACTGCAAGTGCAGAAGGCTTAAAGCCTACTACTCCACAAAAAGCAGCAGGATAACGAATAGAGCCGCCTATATCAGACCCCACTCCCAATACGCTACACCCAGCCCCTACTAACGCGCCTTCTCCTCCTGATGAGCCTCCCGCAGTACGCGACAAGTTAAGCGGATTATTAGTTCTCCCAAATAAAAGATTGTCCGTTTCGGGAAACATGGCAAACTCCGGTATATTACTTCTTGCTATAATGATGGCTCCTTCTTGCTTTAATTTGGAAACAATCGCAGCATCTCCATCGCATAAGGTATGGATACCGTTTTTGGAGCCGGCTGTAACTACTTCATTTTTCATTCCGAATGTTTCCTTTACACTAATAGGAATACCGGAGAGTTTTCCTGGCTTAGGGTTCTCTGCTTCCTGCATTGCTTTTTCATAAAATACTTGGGTCGTAGCGTTAAGTTGAGGTTGAAAAATCCTCAATCTTTCAAGATAAAAAGAAACTACCTCTTTGGCGGTGGTTTCCCCTTTTTGAATCATTTCTACTAATGCAGTGGCATCTGGAAGTGCGATTGGTTGTGAAATTAACTGTCGTTTCTCCATCTCATTATCGATATTTTTGCAAATATAAAAAAATGAAACAAATACTGAAAGGTATAATTACAAAAACTATAAATAAAGTATGAGAATAGCTGATTATCAATTGATTATATACTATATTGTTAAAAATAGTACTTTTATATAAAAATATTTGTAATTTTTTTATATTTCATGCAACTATTTGAATACACAAAGTATTTTATAATTGTTTTTTACTCAAACTTTCAAATATATGGTATCTTTACTTTTTGCGGCTATTGTAGGTTTTTGCCTTTTATTGTTTGGTGCCTTGTTTTCCTAATATTGTTTTTCGGAAAACGAAGCAAAGGCAACGCTTTATCCCTGTAAATCAAACCAAAGTAATCGGCAAAATTGCACTTACTTTGTCAGTAAAATGAGGACACCCCCTCGTCAGAAAAAAAATCTCTGCAAAACGATATGATTTTCGTTTTGCAGAGAAAGGGTTTTAGTGGTTTTGGATTATTGAGATACCAATGTCCCTACTGTTTCGCCGGAGACAATCCTTTTGAGGTTAGAAGGATTATTGATATCAAAAACAATAATTGGGAGCTTATTCTCTTGACATAGCGTAAAAGCGGTCATATCCATTACATTTAATCTATTGGAAAGGACATCTGCAAAAGAAATCGTATCAAATTTTATAGCATTCGGGTCTTTTTCGGGGTCTGCGGTATAAACACCGTCCACTCTTGTCCCTTTTAGTACTACTTCTGCATTGATTTCAATGGCACGAAGGCTGGCGGCTGTATCCGTAGTGAAAAACGGATTCCCCGTTCCAGCAGCAAAAATCACCACTCTTCCTTTTTCCAGATGCCTGATGGCTCTTCTTCGGATATAGGTTTCACAAATGCGCTCCATTTCAATGGCAGATTGTAACCTTACGTCTAACCCGATACGAATCAACGCGTCTTGCAACGCCATTCCATTAATGACTGTAGCAAGCATTCCCATATAATCGCCTTGCGCTCTGTCTATCCCTTGTTTAGCCCCTTTCACACCCCTAAAAATATTACCACCTCCTACTACTACTGCAACCTGAACTCCGAGTTTGCTAATCTCGGCAATCTGATGTGCAAATTCCATCATCGTTTCATTTTCGATTCCATATTCAGAATCTCCCATGAGGGCTTCTCCGCTTAGTTTAAGGAGGATACGTTTATATTTAAGTCCCATACAATTTTATCTTTTTAGTAAATGAAGTTGGTAAAATTAACGAATATTAGGTATTATCAAAAAATAAGCTAAAAATATTGCAAAAAAAAAGAGTATTACTAAATACTCTTTTTTGCTTTTTTATGAACCAATAGCAATTCGTCTAAAGCTCAATACTTTTGCATTCCCGCCCAAATTGTCCTTCATATATTGAGATACGGTCTTGGTATTATCCTTTACAAAATCTTGATGTAAAAGCGTATTCTCTTTATAGAACTTTTGAAGTTTGCCTTGTGCAATTTTTTCTAACATATTTTCAGGCTTTCCTTCGTTGCGGGCTAATTCCATTCCGATTTCAATCTCCTTTTGGATAATATCAGCTGGTACATCTTCCTTATCTATCCCGATGGGCTTCATCGCAGCTATCTGCATAGCAATGTCTCTGCCTGTTAGGTCAAAGTTTGCAGCAGTATTTACCCCTGAGAAAGAAACTGCTACTCCAACTCTTGCGCCTGGGTGTATGTAAGAAACTACTTTTTCTCCTTCAAGAATAGCGAACTTAGATACGTCTATTTTTTCGCCGATTTTACCCATGGCTTCCGTAAGATGCTCGGAAACCGGACGACCGTCAGCCATAGCAAGTGCTTTGAAAGCATCAATATCACCGGGGTTATTATTAAGAGCGAGTTCAGATAGCGCCTCTCCAAGATTTTGAAAATCATCATTTCTTGCTACGAAATCGGTCTCGCAATTTAACTCTACCAAGGCAACCCGCGTGCTATCACTTGTTGTCTTCACGAACACACACCCCTCTTTTGCCTCTCTCCCCTCACGATTTGCAGCGATTTTCTGACCTTTTTTACGGAGTAATTCGATTGCTTTATCAAAATCGCCGCCCGCCTCAACGAGGGCTTTTTTACAATCCATCATTCCGGCACCGGTTTGCTGTCTTAATAAGTTTACGTCTTTTGCAGAAATTTCCATTGCTTTTTATGTATTTTATTACGGTTAATTTACCTCTCTTATAAGGGGATTGAAGCCCTTTTCAGAAAAATCGTGCAAAGGTACGACTTTTTTAAAAAAGTAAAAAGAAAAAAAATAAAGGATTTATAATCAACCGGATATTTGTGAGAGAAAATGACAATTACGTAGCAATTTAATGATTAGTTTCCAATTACTTCCGCATTTTCTTCAGAGTTTAGTGCGCCAGTGATAGGGGCAGGTTCTTTCGTTTGGTCTGGCAATAAAAGTTTGTTTTGGAATAAGAGAATACTGACTATCCCGATTGAAATTGCTGCATCTGCAATGTTAAA
>CAUJFT010000208.1 GCA_963169475.1 Bacteroidota bacterium
GCAGTAGCCTCAGTGATATTGCTTACTTGTATGATATATACTCCGTTTTTACCAATTATAGGCTTACTTGTTGCTCCTTTGGCCATACCACAAACTTTCCCGATGATATAAGGGTCATTTCCAATAGAAGGTATGCTTTGGCTCTCAAAGCTAATATCATTTGCGGTACTTACAAATGCCCCTGCTCCGTAGGCCGTTTTGATTTCCTCCATAGATTTTCCTTGTAAAGCAGAGAGTTTATCTGCAATAATTTTCCCTTTTTTCTCGGCAAGCACTTCTTTTAATACCACAGGTCTTACCTCTTCAAGGTTTTGAAGCCCTTCTTTGTTCTTTTTGAAGACTTGCGCAAAAAGATAGCTTTCGTTAATGGTAAAAACTCTGGAAAAATCTCCTTCATTGGCATTTACACCCCAGAGAATTACTTCTCTGGCGGGCATATTATTAAGGCTCTTATCATTATTTTTTAAAGGATTACTTTGGCGAACCTGAATACCAGCAGCTTTTGCGGCAGCATCTATGTCTTTAGTTTGTATGGCTTTGTTCGCAAAATCATTGATTTGTTTAGAGAGAAAATCTGCTGTTTTGGCACTTACTGTGATGATTTTTTCAACTTCTGCCACCAAGAATGCCTCATCTGTTTTATCTTCGATATATAAAATATGATATCCTTGAGGAGATTTGACTGGTCCTACAACTGCGCCTTTGCTGGCAGAAGCTATAGCATTATCGAAGTCTTTTCCATAAGGAGAAGGGGTGGATACCCAACCGAGGTCACCTCCCCCCATTTTAGTGGCATTATCTTCAGATTTTTGCATTACTACTGTTTTAAAATTGGTTGCGTTTGTAGTGCCTTTAAGGCTTGAGGCTTCTGCAAGCGCAGATGCAGAGTCAGCAGAAGTAGGGGATTTGGGGGTAATGAGGATATGGCTTACTTTAGCATTTACTACATCTCCTTTTTTAGAGTCCACCAATTTAAAAAGTTTGTAGGCATCGTTATCCAATATAGGACCAAAAACGGAGCCTTTTGCTACTAATTTTACACTGTCTTTTGCAGCAGCAGGAATGTCTTTAAGCGGTACGTATTTCTTAGGGTCAAATTTCTTTCTAGAACGTGAGTAAACAAAGGAAGAGTCATTTTTTGCATTAATGAATTTTTCCTTGTATTTAAGTACATCAGCTTTGGCTTTGAGAGAGTCTTCCGCGGTAGGTACTAAGTCGTATTGTACAAATTTTAGAACAGTTTGCTCTTCTTGTTTGAATCGTTCTGCGTTTTTAGACATATAGGACTTTAGCTCATTGTCTTCAACTTTGAGGGTAGAGTCTGGTATCTGGGAATAGTTTACGCCTACGAAAGAAATATTATATTTTTTAGATTGGTCTGCATTGGCTCTTGCAGCTTGTAGCTTGGAGCTTACGTACCCGGCGGCTACCATAGTTTCAAATTTTTCTTTCATACGGTTGTTGATAAGGTAGTCTTCAAATTCTTTGAGATTTACCTTTTCAGCAGGGTCGCTGATTGCGGCAGAAAGATATTTTTTTACGTCCTCAACATTAAAGGGCTTATTCTGGCTTTTAAAGAAATTGTCAAAATATTGCTTAACGACCGGAGATATATTTTTTCCGGTAAACATATCCTGAACCTCTTCGTCCGTGATAGTTATCCCTAGGGATTCGTATTGTTTTCCATAGATTTTTTCTTCAACAATTCCGTTCCATAGTCCGTCAAGTAACTGGTTCCTTTCCATTTCGCCCATCGTTTGTCCTTGGCGTTGCATGAGTTCCTGACGGAGTTGGTATTTCTGGTCTAGTTCTGCCCTATCAATTTTTTCTCCGGCAACATATCCGATTTCGCCCCTGCTTCCGGCATTCATTCTGTTGCTTCCTGTAAGAAAATCCGTTAGAATGAAAACGAGGAGCGAAATCCCCACTACAATTACCACAAACCACATGTTGTTTCGTATCCAATTCAGAAGCGTTTTTTGCTCTTTTTGCTCTTTTCTCTCTGCCATATCCTTTTCAGTGCAGTTTAATAATGTTTAGATTTTTTCTATTCGATTTAATATCAAAAAAATACCTTCCTCTGACTTGATTTCAGAATCGGGAGCGCAAATTAAATGCTTTATAATGAAAATTCAAAATTTTTATCAAAAACCGTATATTTTTTGTTTTTATCTCACAGAAAGGATAAGACGATTTGCATAGCTAAGAAGATTGGAACCAGGGTTTATGAAAAGATTTTGAGCAAAATAAATAACTACGGGTTGGTTTTTACTTAGGTTACTTTTTGGAATAAGGTGCTGTGCTTTATGGATAGGGTAAAATCCCTAAGATTAGGGGTTTTATCCTTGGAAAATAGGTTATACCTTTGCTTCATTTTTATAAGCGTAAAATAAAGAGATAATACATGAAGAAGATATTTTTAATAATCGTTTGGATATGGGTAACGGGCTTGCTCTCTGCTCAATCTGATGTTTCTGCAACGGAAACGGTAAAAGCAACCGAATTTACGATTCCCGCAGCTCCTGCCTATATGTTGTTAGACGCAAGCTCTCCGCTTGTGAATCAACCCG
The DNA here is from genome assembly GCA_963169475.1 of Bacteroidota bacterium. Lineage (GTDB taxonomy): Bacteria > Bacteroidota > Bacteroidia > J057 > J057 > JAAFHL01. Next base: position 2,571 of record CAUJFT010000208.1, read on the forward strand.
GAAACGTAAGGGATTTTAAGGTAGATTGGTCTTTACGCTCTTATAGGCTTCAGCCTAATCTTGCTTTGGAAGGGCAACCTATCTGGGAGATATTCTATAACCGTCCGGATTTATCGCGCTATCAAAAAGCCTCCGGATTTATGCGTACACTTTCTACGCTTAGTTTATCAGGAGGTACACTTCAAAAGGATATTTCAGTTCCTTTGGATTCGGTAACTACTCAAACGCTTACGATTAATCAACTTGCTATAGCCGTGAAAATTAATTTGTACCGCCAGTATGACCCACTAATGGAAGAAGATGTATATAAGCCTAGTATGGAAGAATATCTTAAGCAAAAAGAGGCATTGAATCAACAAATAACAACCTTGAAGGATTCTGCTGCAAAAACTTCAAATTACAAGGTGAAAAATGAACTCGAAAAAGAGGTAGAAAGCTTAAAATCACAGATAAATACGCTAAATATTACCCAAAAGGACTTGATAAAGGGATTGCGAACGCAATACCTTGCGGATAAATGGAATGCTTCTATGGTGGACGTAGCTTGGGGGCAGGTTTATAACTTCTCTCGCCCTACGCTTGACAGCCTCGATTTAAGAAATGCCGGATTTGGAGTATGGGTAAATGGTAGCTACGGTATCGGGCGAAAAGGGCTTTTAAGCGGGACAATCCGTTATTCCGAAGTAGATACTCTCTACAATCTTGGAGTGGGTGCCAATTTTCGTTACGGTAGCCCAAGGTTCAATTTTTTTGCCGAAACTGTCTATAATGTCGTTCAAGACATAAACGCAAAAGATAAATTTACCATCGCCTACGGTGGGGACTTCCGCGTTGGAAATAACGTAATTATTGGATATGCTATCCGTACAGTCTATGACGAAAATTTTAAATTTCGGAATCTAATACCCGTAGCAAATATTAATTGCCTGATGCGATAAAGGAGGTCAGCCGCTGATTATTGAGTTTGTGTTACTCGTTTTTAGCGTAGAAATACCCAAAGCCATAATAAGCACGTCCCCCTTGCGGAATATTCTACAAGGGGGACGTTTAGTATAGATGCGATTAAGGATGTATAACCGTAAATTTATGAGTGGAGGCGTTTTGTCCTTCCGTAATCAGATGATAGAAATAAGTTCCATTACTCCATGTGGAAGTATTTAAGCCTATGGTTGATTCACTGCCGGAAAGAGATTGTTCATGCACTACTTTACCCATTAAATCAACTACCCTTATCGTGGCGGATTTGCCGTTGAGAGCAATAGGAATGGTGGTAGCAGCATCAGCAGGATTTGGGTAATTTTGCATGAGGAGATTACGGAGAGCCTCATCATACGCTACGCCTGTGATGTTTGCATAGAACCAATCGTGGGTAAGTTTCACAAACATATTTCTGACATTGGGGTCTCCTATCATTTCGATACCGATTCCTAAGTAAACTGTTTTATAGTTAGTCTCTTGAGCGCGGACACCTGCTACCTTTGCACCGCCATTGTAATTAAAGATAGTGATTCCTGTTCCTGCTGGGGCAATCTCATCGGGATACATATTTCCACCATATGCATCTATTACTGCACTTGAATTCATAGCTCCATAGATAGCATCTGAAGCCACAGGGGTAAGCTGATTATTGGCAGAGCTGCCGTCGCCTACATAGCTTGCATGAAGATATTGAGTAACGAAATTCTGATTAGTAGGGTTATTGCTGTTTCCAGCGGGGTCAAAAGTATCCCAGCCTATATCTTGACCTGCTACAAGGACATTCCCTCCGTTATCCATGAAATTTTTTAGACGGGTAACCATATCGTCCGTAAAAGCGGGGAAGAACCATCCGATGTTTGCATAAATATTATACATTCCTTGCAGAATATTCGCATCATCTGCAATCTGATACTCCATACGAGTTAATGCCCCAAACTTTGTATTATTGGCAAACATAAGTCCGTCCGTGTAGTAGTCCTGATTTTCGGTAGAATTTCCGAGCACCAAATCCTTAATACCATTATTAATCAGGTACACCTTTTTTATCACATAATTAGGATTAGCGGGGGTCGTAATAATTAACTCATATCTTCCCAAAGCAATACTACTACCAGGAGTGATGCTCACATCAATATCAGCTTGAGAATTAGGGTCTAGCATAAGGTTCTCGTTATTGGAAGGAAGGGCAGTCCCGTCTTTAAGAATATTAGCTGACCAATCACCTGGAGCATTAGAAACTAGGGTGATATTAATTGGCTCATAAGTATTTTGAGAGTTTAAAACTGTACCACCCACGGAAACCGGCTGAGTGGTTTGCAGCATATTAGGGTCTGCGGTTGCATAATTAACCATCCAATCTATGCTTGCACCAGAGTTGATAACTTCTTTTGTTGTTTCATTCTGTACCCATGCCATGACATATATCTGGCTAGCGTTCCACGCAGCGTCTAAAGTATAAGAATAGTTAAAGTCCGTAGAACTCCCAACCGAAGCGGGGGTATAAGCCTCACCCGCAGAAGAAACTACCATTTTTCGGAAAACATTTGGAAACTCCTTTTCCCCATTAGTACCGGGTGCAGTGGCATAATTTACCATTTTTTCAACGACTGCAGCCCTTAGTACATAATTTCCTGCGGGAAGGGTATTAACAGAAATCACCTTGATA
>CAUJFT010000209.1 GCA_963169475.1 Bacteroidota bacterium
GGGCTTTCCTGTTTCTGGCAGCGGCTTTACGGTCAAGGGTACTCTCTCACTGACTACGGTATAAGGTATTTGCTGGATTCCTATATCCGGAAATCTACCATTTAGTAAATCGCTAAGCGTAGGCATTCTTAAGGCTTTGTCTTTAAGGATTATCTCCGTCTCGCACCCAAGTTCGGGGAGAAATAAGGTGCCTGATTGTTGAGGGATTACCAGCATTTTTCGTATTTCAAATATCTCATAATTTTTTCCGTTCAGCACTCCTATTTTTCCTTTATCCGTAGCCGGAATGTCCTCGGTCCAAAAATGATTAAAGACAGGCATAGACATTCGAATACTAGGAGAAATCGTTTCTCTCTTGTAGAGGCGGTAGGTTACGATTAAAGGCTCTCCTTGATAGACCGTAAGTTTTTCGGTTTCGGCTTTGATAATGAGGTTTTCTTTTAGCCTTTTTTCTATCTCTCCTTGTTCGGTATCAGAATTTATAGCTGAAGGGGCAGGGGAGGGCTGATTCCCTCCACCACCTTGGCTTGTACTGCCCGGTTCTACATTTATCTGAAGGATATTAGAGGAAATTTCTTTTCCTTTTAGCCATATTTTAGCGGGGGGAATTGCGTAAGTTCCAGGAGAAAGCGGGGAAATAATATAATTATAGGATATAGACCGAGTAACATTCCCGCCAGAAGATTGCATTTGTATAGTCTGATTAGGACCGCTTAGTATGTCGAAAGCGTCCTTAGGCAACTCTGGAGGGGAAAATCTGCTTCCTATTTCTCCCTCTAACTGATAGGTTAGCATAATGGGTTCTCCCGTTTTGACTTTATTCTTATCTGCTTTTCCAATGAGGCGTTGGGCATTAGCGGAATGAATACAACATCCTGACAATGCAATAATCCACAATATGAAAATTCGGTGTAAACCTATCATTACTTCCGTCTTGCTTTACTTCCCTGACCTTTTACGTAAAAATTAGGGCAAAGATACGGATTTTTAAGAAGAAGCACACGGGTAGGTTTTGGGTTTAAGAAAAATATTTGTGGGGTCTTACCCGATTTACTCGGTAAAATCTATTAAAAATAAAAAAGCGGCTTAGTAATGAGAAAAAATATTGAAATTGCGCCCAAAATGGATTTCCGGACGACGGTTTAAGTAATACATAAGTAAAATATGAGTTTTCATTGGATATACATAGATGATTTTATCGAACTTTGGATAAAGGTTAGGCAAAGAGGTGTGAGGTTTATTGTAAGTAAACTTAATCTGTCCGGAAAAAAGCGTACTATATCTTCGTTTTCCAATCATTTTGAACATGCCAATTGGTGGATAATTCCTTACCTCAATGACCGCAAGAATTTTCTTATTTCTGGAGACCCTAAGATTGACTATGAGCAGTTTATCACAGATAAGTATTTTAAAAATACAGAATTATCAACCTTAGTTTCTTTGGGGTGCGGCTCTGGGAGCCACGAAGTTAAATTAGCGAAACTTAACAAGCATTTGAATGTAGTGGGCTATGACCTCTCAAAGGATTGGATTTGGCGCGCAAATCAATACGCAGCCGAACAACAAGTAACCCGCGCAAAATTTATATGCTCTGATGTATATGAGCTTCGTTTTCAACCGGAATCTGTGGATTATTTTTTATTTAATTCCTCTTTACATCACTTTGTAAATATTGATTCATTGATTACCCATACCATCAAACCTGCATTGAAAAAAGGAGGGTTGATTATCATTAATGAGTATGTGGGACCCAATAGAATGAACTTTCCCAAGCATCAGATAGACTACTGTAATGCTTGTCTAAAAGAGTTAATTTCTGTTGAGAATAGAAAAATATTATTGACCAATATGGTAAAAAACAGATGTTACCGATTGGGTAAATTAAGAATGATGATTTCTGACCCGTCAGAATGTGCCGAATCGGAAGATATACTCCCCGTATTGAGAACCCATTTTAAGGAAATAGCGTTTAAAAGTTTGGGGGGAAATATTCTAATGCCTATTCTTAAACATATCGCCCATAATTTTGTGGATAATACCGGCGAACTGCCCGTACTTGTGAAGAAAGAAGAAGATTACCTTGAAAATCATCAGCCAGATTATATTTTTGCGGTGTATCAAAAGGAGTAGTTTCTTTTGTGCTGAACAAATATATGCTACTCAACATTTTTTAAAAGGGGAAAAATATAGTTTTATGGTACAAACTAACTGATGTAATTTTGAAAGGCTGCTTCGACCATAACGGGTAAATACTTCGAGGGGATATTTTTTTAAGTGAAAATCGTGTGAGGTTTCGTCTTCTCTCGACGTGATGAGGTAGATAAAATGAATAGTAAAAAATAGTAATATTTTTTTGAGAGTTTTTAAAGAATCTATAATTTTGTGCCAAATTATAGAGAGATTATTCTCTTCTTATTCATTTCGAGGTGTAGCGCAGTTGGTAGCGTACCACGTTCGGGACGTGGGGGCCGGAGGTTCGAGTCCTCTCACCTCGACAAAAAAAGCCGTTTCCTTGTAAGAAACGGCTTTTTTAATTTTATAGGAATAGGGATTATTTACGTTTGGTATATGTTGGGGGGGGCTGCCTTTATTCCTTGAATCTTGGGCTTGGAGATTCTATTTTCTGTTAGGTAACTCCGTTGAGACCGGATTCTTAACGAGGGGCTTTGTCGTGGTAGCAGGTTTTGTTGTTCCTGTTGTGGGCTTAGTAGTGGTAGCTTTCGTTGTAGTAGTAGGCTTGGTGGGAGCTGTGGTAGCCGGTTTGGTTGTAGTAGGTTTGGCGGTTGTGGTAGCAGGCTTGGTTGTAGTAGTTGTAGGTTTTGTGGTTGCGGTGGTCGCTGGTTTGGTGGTAGTCGCCGCAGGCTTTGTGGTTGTGGTAGTGGCGGGTTTGGTGGTAGCAGCCGCAGGTTTTGTGATTGTGACGGGCTTGGTAGTTGTAACCGGTTTAGCGGTTGTGTTTGTAGTAGGAGCGGTTGGAGTGGAGATAATGGGAGGCGGGGTGATATTCTTAGCTTTTAGATATAACCTAAACTTATCAGCAATTTTACGTACAATTGCATACTGCCCCGTAGTAAACTGATAATCACAACAGGCTTCATAATAGGACATAAAGTTATTAATCTGGGGTTTGTAAAGATTTCCTTTGTCATCTTTTACTTCTCCCACAAAACGGCAAAGCCTTACATCTACATAATTTACGTCTGCGGGGTCGGCGGGAGTATCACAAATCAAGTCGCCCGTAGTGGAGCAGTTAGAGCCATCTGCAAGCTCTTCAGTACGGCAGCCTCCTCCGCAACCCAATACATTAAATGTATGAAGCAATGTGAAGAAGTGTCCCATTTCGTGAATAAGTGTTTTCCCATTATCTATCGTTCGTGTCGCAATACAGATGAGGTCTCTATTTCTACCCGTTGGCAGGGTTAAATCTACAGGAAAAGTGAATCCATTTAAGTAGCTTTCTGTATTATTATTATCCATTAAGTAAAGATTAATGGCTTTTTCTTTATTATATTTATCAAAAAATGCTTCAGAATCTGTATAGTATAGTCCATAATACATATCTTCTAATTTTGAACTTGAACGAATACTATCAATATTTTTTAGCTGAAAATTTATATAGGCTTTATTAAAAACTTTATTCATATTTTTCACTGCATCAAGCATTGTTTGTTTCTGAATATTGCATCTTCCATTTTCAGAAACAACATGAATAAAGAGGTCATATCCTATCATTTCGGGGATATTATTAATATCTCTCTCCATCATATCCCGCTCGATTTCCTGATTAATACCGCTATAAAGTGCTTTTATTTCCCGCTGTTGTTCTTCTGTAAGAATTATCTCTCCGCAATTTTTAGGGATAATTTTTAGTGGTCTAATCAAAGAAGAATCTATCTTTGGTTTATCTCCTGCTAATTTTTCATTGATGACGGGTTTGGGTTTACACCCTTGTGTTAAGACCAAGAAAAGAATTAATATTAGTAAGCCTATTTTTTTCATTTTTATTGTACATTGAATTGTGAAACCACTTTAATCCACAAATAAACAAATTTTATACGAACATTAAAAAATCTAATAAAAAAATTAAAAGAGAGTTTAGGAAATAAAAAACGATTCGCTTGATGAGTAGAATACAGGGGTTGAACAATTGTTACAGTATTTTGGTTATGACGTAAATTTTTCAGAAAAAAATATGAGTTTAACCAAAACAGAAAAAGAAGAATTTCTAAATACGGTTACACACGGATTGGGATTATTGATTTTTTTATCTTTTTGTCCACTAATGCTTGCCGCAACTACCAAATACGGAAGCTTTGCCATGGGCTTCGGGGCTTCGGTTTATTGTTTTGGGTTATTATTTACTTACTCTGCCTCTACGGTTTATCATGCGACCATTAAGCCGAAATTAAAATATTATCTTAGAGTTTTAGACCATGTTGCGATATTTTTTCTAATTGCAGGGACATATACTCCTTTCATTATAAGGTACATAGGCTTAGTTTCTGGATATAAATACTTGATTGCAATATGGGTGCTTGCATTTGCGGGGGTGATTTATAAGCTGTTTTTTACGCATGGAAGCCGCTTTATCTCTGTATTATTATACTTGGCTTTGGGTTGGGTCGCTATTTTCTTTTACGAACCGATGGCTTCCAAAATGTCCGCTACGGTATTGTGGTT
>CAUJFT010000210.1 GCA_963169475.1 Bacteroidota bacterium
GGGGGGGGGGCTTTTTCGGCAGGAAGCGTATTTTATATTATAAAAAAAATACCCTACAATCATGCAATATGGCATATTTTTGTACGTGCAGGGAGTGTTTTACATATTATAGCGGTTACTTATGCCAGTTTGTATGCCTGAAACTGGATAGCAATCAGGCAGATTTTTTTTTGGTATCAGGGATTTCTTCTGCTTCATTCTCAAATAACCTAACAGAGACCCTGACTACTCCAAAAATTTTCTCGTTTTTAGAGTCATTAGCAAAGATTTTTATCTTGTAGCTTCCGGGCTTTAATTTTACAGAAGGGATTGCAACATAAGTAAGGGTATAATCTGTTTCATAATCTTCTTGTTTACCTAACCATTTATCATCGGCTTTGAGCGGAATAACCGGGTGAAACTCTTGTGGAAATTTTTCCATATCAAGCGTATGTTCGATAATAATTTCAAGCGGTAGGTCATTTCGTCCTATCGGAGTGTAATAAGTCAGGTCTAATTCCAAATAATAAGCCCGTGCTTTGTTTGCTTCTCCCGATACTTGAAAGCTAAATTCTATAGGTTTAGAATAATGAAGGGTCATGTCAGGAATTTTAAGACTGCTTGTCCATACCGGCACGATGTCGGAGCAACCAGAATTCCCTATAAGTACAATGAAAAAAAATAGAATATATTTTACGGTTGTCTGCATAATAGCTAATTGGTTTACGAAAAATAGCTGCTAAATCCTTTTTAAATTACAATTCTAAAAAATTGCCCTAACCTTATTGTAATTATAAGTCCATAAAATCAACCACCCCCATTTTAGAAAACTTCTCTATGCGGGTAGCTATCATGTCCGGAATAGCCATTTTTGTAAGGATATCTAAATCATTAAGAATTTGTTTTTTGACAGCCTCATATACAAACTCGGGTTGATGATGCGCGCCGCCCAAAGGCTCCGGGATAATACCATCAATGATTCCCAATTCTAGGTTGTCCTCTGCCGAAAGACGAAGTGCGTCCGCAGCCCTTTCTTTTTTCTCCCAAGTTCGCCAAAGGATACTGGAGCAAGACTCCGGCGAAATTACCGAATACCATGTATATTGAAGCATATAAACCTTGTCCCCAATCCCGATTCCTAAGGCACCGCCCGAAGCTCCTTCGCCTATTACTATACAGATGATGGGGGTCTTTAATACAGACATCTCAAGAAGATTCCTAGCGATAGCCTCTCCTTGCCCTCTCTCTTCCGCCTCAATACCCGGATAAGCTCCGGGGGTGTCTATAAATGTAACAACCGGAATCCCAAACTTTTCTGCAAGTTTCATCAATCGGAGTGCTTTCCGGTAGCCCTCCGGATTAGGCATTCCAAAGTTTCTGAACTGCCTTGTTTTTAGGTTTCTACCCTTTTGTTGCCCGATAACCATCACCGGATAATTTCCGATTTTGGCTAATCCTCCTATCATCGCTTTATCATCTTTCACTTGCCTATCTCCAAAAATCTCGGTAAATTCAGTAGTAATAGCTTCTATATAATCAAGGGTATAAGGTCTTTCCGGATGGCGCGAAAGCTGTACCTTTTGCCACCGGCTGAGGTTAGTGTATATATTCTTTTTTAGCTCCTCAATATTATTTTCCAGAGATACAATAGAGGCAGACATATCCACCCCGTTTTTATCCCCGATTTTTTTCATATCCCCTAATTTTGAGTACAAATCATAAATCGGCTTCTCAAAATCCAGTACATGTTTACTATCCTCCATATACAATGCTTTTAATCGTATTCAAATACAAAAATTAGGACACAAAAGTAAATATAATTCTCAATATGAAAACAAATATTTGTGCTTACCCATAAAAATCTCTTGAAAAAATCAAGAGAAACCCCATTCTCTCAAAAGAGACAGACACTGTATCTTTAAAACATCATAGATATGGAGCGTTGGGTTAAAAGCAATGTGCAGCAAGCGACTTGTTGAGTGTCTTTTTTATTTTTCTCCTATAATTCCATACATTTCAAGCAACTCTGTCCATTTTTCTAAATGAAAACTTTTGACTTCCGTAGAGTTTTTGGCATCTGTTATCAAATTTTTGGTATATATTTGTATAAACTCTTGGTAATCATCTATAAAGCGTAAATAATATTTTAACGTTGTAATAATTCCATTTGCAATAATATCTATTCTTTATAATCATTCGGATTTCTCCCCAAGACTTCTATTTGGTCAAACACATTCAAAAAACTTTCTTTTAGCTTTTTATCTCTAATTTTCAGGTTTTCGCCGTCTTATTTTGTCCATTTTATGCGTTCACGAGTAGCCAAAGTCAAAAAAGAACTTTCTTTATTTGCATATTTCGGAAAATTATCTTTGAAGAAGGGCGAGATTACTTGCGTATCCAACACTCTTGCGGAATAGCCATTTTCAAAATCAGTTCTATGTAAACGAATATCTTGCGTGGGGGTAACGATTTTTTTAACCAAACTAGTAACCAAAGCAGAAACCAACGATTTATTGCTACCTATTTTTTCAATGAGTACATCAATATCAGCCTTAATCTCTTCTGTAATTTGTTCTATTTCTGCCGTTTTTGCAGTTTGATATGCTTCCGCCAAAACTTCTTTTTCTGTCATATAAATAATTCTTGTGTAAAGTTTACTTGTTTCAGCCGTTCTTTTGCCAGATTAACGTAATCTGCATTAATTTCTATCCCCAAATAATGCCGTTTTAGGTTTTTTGCTGCTACGCAAGTCGTGCCACTTCCGCAAAAGGGGTCTAAGACTATATCATGTTCTTTGCTCAATAGTTTGATTAGCTCCTGCACAATATACAAAGGATAAACAGCGGGGTGTGCGTTGTCTTTGGTCATTTCAACAGGACTTTCAATCAAATCTTTTTTCAGGCGATTGCCCAATATTTTGATAATGGTAAAACCATTGTGGCGAATTTGGTTATTTCGACCGCCTTCCATTCCGCCATAAGCCTCCTTGTGAATACCCTTAATTTTCATTCTAAAACTATCTATCTCGCCTGTATGAACTGCTAAAATAGCTTCTTGCAAAGATTTTTTGGCATTTTTCTTCTGCTCATCTGACAATTCCGAATTTTCGATTAAACCATAATACTGTTTGCCTAGCTTTTCAGTAGGCTTTCCTTTGCTATTTTTATTCGCTTCATCTAAGTGTCTTAGGTAATTATCCAAATCAAAATGATAGTCTTTCGATTTGGCAAATACAAAAAAAGGCTCTGTTGCTTGAATCAATTTTCGTTTGTCTTGTCTTGGCGTGGGGTTCAATTTTGACCACGTAATTTGGTTAATGAGAAAAACGCACTTTGTTTCTATCGCCTTTATCGCAAATTTATAAGGCGACAAAGACAAGGCTCCACTTATATATTTATCGCCCAAATTGAATACAATCGCACCGCTTTTTTTCGTTACCCTTACACACTCCTTAAAAATAGCCAACAAATTTTCAAGATACATCTCTTCCGTTTCTTCATTTCCAATACCACAATCTCCATTTCCATAATCTCGCTGCTGAAAATACGGGGGCTAAGTAATGATTAAATCAATACTTTGGCTTTCCAAATCTTTCAAAACCAATAAACTATCTCCCAAGAGTAGCTCATCTTGAACAACTTTTTTGCTTTCTATTTCAGTTACTTGCATTTCCTTAAACCATTTACATTTTGAAAATACAAAGATACTCAATTTCCTAACTATACGACAGTTTTTGTATTGTAGTAAGGAAGTCGCCATTTCCGGTTAGGGGAACATGCTGTATATGTTCAAAACCGAGTTTAAAGATTGTGATAAGTACTGGTTTGAAATTAGTTTATGATATTATTTTTAGTTAAAAAACTGATAAACAATTATTTGTGAAGACTAAGAACTTATCATTAAAAACTAAGAACTACTTAGCTTTATACCCGTGTTTATCATGTTGAAAAGCGGCAATAATGAGTAATTCAGGCTCTTTGTTGTCATTAAGAAACAAAATAGCACTTAGATACAACTTATGTCCATAAATAAATCTGTGGGCAGATAAAATCATTTTATCGTTGATATCTATCAAGTGTTTAAATATAATAAACCGCCCTTTATGGGGGATTTTTGCATTATTTCTTATCCGAATGTATATTTTGAGTTGATTATTTTTCAAATAATTGAACCATTCCAAACCTATAAATTCTCTATAAAGCAGCCAATTGAATCCGCTTTTAACTAGTTAATTGAGCATACTGACATTCAAAATACCGCTAAATATCGTTCTACAAAAGGAACGCTCTTGTATATTTTGGGTAAAACTGCTACCGATTTGTGTATTTATGTGTTTTTTAACCCTTGATTCGCATAATATCTAAAAAAGAAAGGGAATAAATTTACTTGCCTTTCCAGCCGGCTGGCATTTTCAGCGGGGTACCGATATAAATAATATCTGGACTTGCGAGGCGGTCTTTATTTAAGTCAAAAATATCTTTATACCTGCCAATATCTCCTAATTCCCTTTGGGCAATCATGGAGAGCGTTTCTCCGGCTTTTACAGTATAGACCGTCTTGGTGTCTTTTAATTCTTCTGTAAGTACTACGGTTTTTCCGGCATCGGGATTTGGGATAAAACGTGAAACAAGATTCGCATAATCCGCCGTAGTTTTAAATTTTCGAATAGCCTCATTGAGAGCAATTAACATTTGGGTATTTCCGCAGGGGACACCAAAGCAATAGGCTTTCATATCCGTTGGCGCATTCAATCTTTTATTGGTAATGACCAATTCTCCTTTATAGTCTTTCAATTCTTGGGCTGCAAAAGGATAATCATATACAATTGCATCTACTTCACGGTTTACAAGCATTGTCATCCAATCAGATTGAGGGGTGTTCTCATCATCTATTTTGGCAATAATTTCTCCTACATTAGGGACGTTCTTTTTCACCCACGCTTCAGCTTCTCCATCATCATATACCCCTACTCTTTTTCCTTTAAGGTCTGATAGAGAAGTAAATGTTGCTGCTTTCCCTAAATTTGTAATCATACAATATCCAAAGCTAAGGTAAGGTTCCGTCCAATCTACGCCCCTCAGGCTATTATCCGCCACATACCCTCCCCCAATAATATCAATTTCCTTGCGCATCAGCATCGTAGGGAGTTCGTCATAGGGATGCCCGTTTACCCTCATCATAGCATTGGGTAAAACAGGGCGCAGTATTTGCTTTAATAATTCATAATCAAAACCGGTTTCTCTACCATTTTCAAGGTAAAACATAGGGGGAGCATCAGGCTCCATTCCTACCGTAATATCGGTTGAACTCGTGGGTAAAACATGGCTTGCGCAGTCCAGCTTAAATTTTCCGGTTTTCCCTTTTCCTTTCTCTATATAGAAGGTATCATATATTTTTAGGGAAAAAGTGCCTAATGCACAATTAATTGTAGTGTCGGCATCTGCTACATAGCCGTCCGGTGCGCAATCAGATTCTCCGATTTTATTCATAATTAAGCGACATCCGCCCAAAGCA
>CAUJFT010000211.1 GCA_963169475.1 Bacteroidota bacterium
GTCGGGTCCCGCAGACCAAAGCTCTACGCTTACACCATTTAGTCCGTTAGCAGCTCCGTCGTCTTGTAAGCCATTTCCGTTTACATCAGCAAAAACGTAGTCTCCTACATTTACCTGACTAAAAGCAATGCTAAAGGTACACATAAACAAAATTCCCAGAATAGACCGATTGAGTACATTTCTGCTGAATAGATAGCGCGTGTCTAGGAGTATGCCTACTACACAAGAGATTAGAGGGGCTATCGCTTTTTTGAGAAGGTAAAAATTGATTGTCATACTTCTTATTTAGATTAAAATACTTAAAAATAAAAAACCTCAACCTGATTTTCTATTAAATCGCCGGTAAACTTACATGCTTTTTTTTTATTATGCAAATTTTTATTTCACTTTTTTTATAAAAAAAAATAATTATTCAAATATAATTACATGATAATTGGAATATATTTTGATTGTACTAAATTTTTTATATTTATTGTATTTTTAGTATATTTGTTTTGTTTCAATCAATTGATTATCAATTAATAAATGGTTATTGTATTAATATTTTTTTTTCTAATAATATTGAATTTGATAATGGGGTTTTGTATAGATAAATAAACAATTAGTGTTCATTTTTCTGTATAGGTAAGAAAAAAGATATTTTTTTGATTTTTTTTTAATTAACTCTTTTTGTGAAATTACTTACCTCTCATTGAAGGTTTCATAGTCTTTGTTGGTGAAAAGCAACAATAAGGGTGGATTATAGGTTTATTGTAATGTTGAGCAAGCAAAACATGACAGAGGGCATAGGCTTTCCCTTACGGTTATCCTTGTTGTGGTTATAGGAGGTTCGTAGAGAGTAATATCACCCCCTTTGGGATTGGGGTGGAGACATATCGGCGTATTTTCGCTTACAATGGTTTTGCTCCTTCCGGGTTAGTCTCAAAAAACGATTAATTTTTTTTCGGACATTTCTTCCATAGCATAGCGTATGCCTTCTCTGCCTAAACCGGAGTCTTTTATTCCGCCGTAGGGCATAGTATCAATCCGAAAGCCGGGTACTTGGTTGAATATAATCCCGCCTACGGATAAGTGCCGGAGTGCATATTTTATATGGGTAAGTGTTTGCGTAAAAATCCCCGCTTGTAGCCCAAATCGGGATTGGTTTATTTTCTGGATTCCTTCTTCAAAGGAATTGACTTTTTCTATAATAGCGATAGGACCAAATACCTCTTCGGCGTAAACCTTTGCTTTTGGAGGCACATTGGCGAGTAGGGTAGGGGAGTACAAATTGTGGTTTTCGTTTAACACTTCTGCCCCGAACCATACTTCTGCACCCTCGGTAAGGCTTTCTTGTACCCATTCTTGAACCCTTTGGAGATGTACTTTGTCTATTAAGGGTCCATTAACCGTAGTGGGGTCTTTGGGGTCTCCGGATTTTAGTTGGCTAAAGGCTTCTATAATTGCTGGTTTAAAGTCTTCCCAAAGGGTGTCGAGTACATAAATCCTTTGGGTAGAGATACAAGTCTGTCCGGCATAACTATTCGCCCCGGAGGCTATTAGGTGAGCCGTTTTTTGCAAATCTTCAGTATATTCTAGGAGTACGGCGGCATTTCCACCTAATTCCAAGCAGAGCTTTTTTTTCCCACAGATATTTTTTAGATGCCAGCCAATTTGAGGGCTTCCCGTAAAAGAAAGCATACTAATTTCTTCCATTCTAACGGCTTCCTCTGTTACGTCGTTTTCGCAAATTAACACCTGAAATATTCCCTCTGGGAATCCGGCTTCTATTGCAAGGCGATGAAGTTTCAGCACTGTAAGCGGGGCGTAAGGAGAGGGTTTGATAAGGATAGGGCAACCTACTGCCAAAGCAGGGGCTATTTTATGGAGGGCGAGATTAAGTGGGAAATTAAAAGGAGTAATCCCTAGTACTATTCCAACAGGATATGACTGTGTAAATGCAATTTTTCCTTCTCCAATTCCAAAATCTATGGGGATATACTCCCCTCCAAATCGAAGGCACTCTTCGGCTGCTGAACGAAGCGTAAATATCGCTCTTTCCACTTCTGTATTAGCATAAGTAATTGGCTTTCCTGCTTCCACTACGATGGTTTGGATAAACTCATTTTTTGCATTTTCTAAAAGTTTGGCAAATCGCCGGAGTGTATCATATTTTTTTCCGGAAGACCATTCCCGATATAGTAGCTCCGCATTTTGGGCATTCACAATCATTTGATTTAGCCCCTCTTTATTTGTTAGGGGGATAGTGGCAATTCGCTGTCCGCCAAACTTGTCAAAAACTTCCCATGCGTTCATACTACCAATCTTTGTTGTTATGGTTTGAGGGAGAATTATTTCTATTTTTGTTTTGGAGGTAGCGTTGCCTTACTTTTTCTTCTTCCTCTTTTAGGGTTTGAAGTAGTCGCTTGACCTCCTCTTCTGACATCTTGGGGTCTGGTTTTTCTTTGTTGTCATTTTGCTCGCTATTCGATTTTTCTTGGTTTCCTTTCTTTTCTTGTTCTTGTTTCTCCTTCTCTTTTTTAGCTTCCTCTTCTTGTTTTTTCTTCTCTTGTTCTTCCTTGTCTTTTTCTTCTTTATTCTTGTCTTTCTCTGGTTTTTGGTCTTTATTTTTCTCTTTATTTTGTTCGTTTTGTGTTAATTTTTGCATAGCATAGGATAAATTGTAGCGTGCCTCCGTATGTTTCGGATTCCTTCGGAGAGCCTCCTTGTAAGCCTCTATCGCACCTGAAAAATTACTTTCTTCCATACGGCTATTTCCGGCATTATACCATGAATCTGCTTGGATTTTTAGGTCTTTGCTTTGGTTGGCTATCTGCTCAAATTGAGTGCTGGCTTCTTTAAATTTTTTTTGTTTAAAAAGGTTGTCCCCCATATTGAAATCTGCTTTTTCATTTTGGGGATTAATCGTCAGGGCGCGGGTATAGTATTCTCCTGCAAGGGCAAAGTCTTCAGATTGATAAGCTTTATTCCCTTTACGAAGGGCAGTATTGTCGCTACGATTCCAGACGGTTTGGGTTAGACCGCTTACGCAAATCAATAAGAGAAATAAAAATAACAGAATTTTATTCATTATTTTTAGCATAAAATATTTATTATAAAAGGTCTTCTTCTGATATGGGATAGTTAAATATAGGCTTTGCTGCCGCTACGGCTTCTTTCATATTATTAATCCATGTATCTGCTTGATTCAGTACTTTATTTTTATCCTCTGTTGGAAAAATTGGGGTGTAAACTGCTTGGGTACACAAGCCCGAGAGGTAATAATACTGCTGACGCAAGGAATGAGGAAATTGATACATTTCCCATTTTTGCTGTAATTCTTCGGGGCTAAAAGAGGCATAAGGAAGCAAAAAGGCTTCTTTCACTGCATTTTTTAAGGCGAGAGATAATGTTTCATAAAAAGCAATTCCCTGGAGCTGACCAGCATTTCCAAGCATTGTTTCTACTGAAATAATAGGCGTAGATATTTCCTTAGGGGTCTGTATTGTCGCTGTAAGAGGTTTCGTTTTTTTATGTCGCAGATAAAGGAAACCGATTCCTCCAATAAGAGACACAAGCAAAACGGCTATCCATAGCTGATGATTCTCTATTGCTTGCTTTATTCCTTGAATACTATCAGAGAAAATATTATGAGTAGAAGTAGTAGTATCCGGCGGTGAGCCTTGATTTTCGCCTTGCAATACCTTAAGGGGAAAGGCAGCGGTTTTCATGGTTTCGTAGGTGCCGGATTCCGGATTAAAAAAAGAGACTTCCGTTGGGGGTAAAAGGTATTCTCCTGCTTTGGAGGCTGCAAGGGTATATTCAAACGTAACACTTCCTTCGGTTCCGTTTTGATTTCCGGTAATAAGGTCTTTTCGGTCTGGTTCAAAACTCTCCCAC
>CAUJFT010000212.1 GCA_963169475.1 Bacteroidota bacterium
TAGCAAATACCTTAAAAATTTAAATATGAGTATTTGCCGCGCAAAGGTACGAAGTTTTTTCGTTACCAACCTCATTTACAAAAATAATATTTATTGGGGAACTTGCATGAATCATAGATATTATATTTCGAAGTGGGCTTAAAAACATTAAATATCCTAATTCAGTCGCTTTGAAATTCGGAAACCTAACATTGTTATATAGAAATACAAAACGACACCTCTTAAAAGGTGTCGTTTTGTATTAAAAAATATTTCTTTTTAGAAACTCCAGAGATGATGCTCAAACTCTACGATTTGCTGCTTTCTGTATTCAGCCTCATCTAAGGTTTGTACCCCGTAATTGATATTTGAAACATTAATGATATAGCTATTGAATAGACGCGTTTCAAAAATCTCGCGCATGTTACGGTACTCTGCATCATTAAATTTATTTTTCCACTGTGTTTGCTCCAACATTTCCATCACATCTTTATATCTGAAAGAGCAAATCGCTCTATCACGAAGCACACCGGAAGGGTCTTGATAATATACCTGAATATATTGAATATCATAGACCATGTCTGAACGATTTTTGTCAAAAATACGGTCTTCTACGAAGATGATATAATTCTCAAGCGGAGCCCACTCGTCACCAGCACCGAAAGAGATTTCTCCGCTTGGAGCAGGTTCCGCTTCGGAAGCACCTTCGTCAAAACCAAATTCATCTCCGAACCCAAAATCGTCTCCGCCGTCTCCCTCTCCGCCATCACCGCCGTCAAGGTCATCAAAGCCCGGTGATTCTGCGTCATCTATCTTAGAATCGGATTTCGTTTTTCCGCGCGCTTCGTCATACACTTCCATTACTTGCGCATAAGACAATGATTTTGCAAGACTATCCGTTGCGTAAGCAATAAATTTCCCCGCTTTGAGTCCTTCCATGAGAGACACAACGATACCTTTTTTCTCTACGCCCTGATTGTATTGTTGGTACATATCATGCTCTTTCATTACAAGTGGTTGATTGATCTTTTCTGTTAAATCAATTTTATTTACCACTTTTCTACGCCAAAAATGGTCTTCGACCCTTGGAGGAAATTGTGCCAGCATCTCTGATGCCGTCGTCAACATTAATACAAAACTTAGAATTTTTACAATCCTTCTCATAGTACGATTTTAATTATCAACTTTTAAACGAGTTTTAATGTAGATTTATTGTAATAAACTTACAAATTTATAATGTAGAGAAAACAAAAAGATACACTATTATAGTTAAAATTTTAATAAACAATGTTTTTATACAAAGGAACCAACCAACTTTAAGGTAAAATACTCCTTTCCGGTGTCAAAAATAGGAATAAATTTTATATTATTCTTATTTTCCCTTTTTTTATCCTCAAAAATAGGTTAAAAAAAACAACATTTATTTTTTATATAGGCAAGTCGTTTTATTACTACAAGGAAACCGCATGAGAAGAGAGTATCTTTCATGCGGTTTTATCTCATACGTCGTAATTACTTGGTAGTAACTGCGATATTTTTTTCATACAACGTAAAACGCTCGTCTGTAACTTTCTTACCTTGGAAATTTTTACGAACTACGTCCTTAACTTCAAAGAATATTTTTGAACCAGACGGACACTGGAAAGCTTCGCCGGGAATGGGGAAATCTAAGCCCTCTCCCGTAGCATCTCTTCCTGCAAGGCTTGCACCTCCAGCTTTTTGGGGAGGACCTAAACCGCACTGCTTAAACACATCAACTTGAGTTACCTCATATCTTGCGTCCATTGGAAGCAAAGTTTTAAATTCGGGGTCAGGTACGATTTTAAGTTTTACGCGTGAACCTTTAGCTACCTGCATTTGAGCAGAAGCTCTTTGTCCATTTACATAAATCTCAATCGAAGGCTTCGGAGGGTCAATTACGTTATAGATTACATCACCAATCTTCATCGTTTGACCATTGGTAATAGAACTAACGCCCACTACGCATTTTTTACCTCTTGGCACAATTAACCATTTCTTTTTGCTATCCTTACTTTGAGTAATCTCTGCTTCCGAAGCGGTAACAGAAGGATTATACAAGTCTCCCAATGCAGGGACATCAATGTTAATCATATTCCCGCACTCACGGTAAAGGTTCTGAATAGTAGCAGAAGTTACCACAATTTCAGGTTTACGGATAACGAATTTGCCATTGTAGGTCAAATTTTCTGTAGCCCCTCTCAAAGTTTTTACAGCAGCGGTTACGGTATAGGACTGTTCCATTTCTGATTTACCTGCGGGGAAGGTTCCGTTTGCGGGGATAGTAAGCACTGCCCCTATTCCACCCTCAGTAGGAGTTACGGTACCGGAAGAACTATTGAAACGCACGGGCTCTTTCATTTTCAATCCTACATACAGATTAGTTTTAAATTGAAGCCCTGCGGGAACGATACCGGATACCGGAGCAGAAATCAATTCTGCACCCTCTGCGGGGATTTTTACGTCCTCCAATTTCTTTTGTACTTCTTGTTGTACTACTTTCTTAGTATCTTCGATTTTCAAGCCAAGACGTGCAGCATAAGCATTAAACACCTTGGTTTCTTTCTGATAGATATCCTGCTTCATCGCTTCAAGCATTGCTCTGTTTGCCACGATAGGACCTTCAAAGTTAAACCGCTCCCATGACTTCTTCACGCCGTCTCCTTCGAGACTCTTAGAAGCTTCAGGGTCTTTAATCTGAACATCTTTCCATTGTGCAGTATCCGGGCGGTTTACATTATAGATGTCTGCAAGCCATTTAGAATATCTATCAATAGAATCGCGAAGTGCCTTAGCTTTTCCTTTACCCCTTCCTTCGGCTTCAGCACCTTTACCCATGAAGAATTGAAAATTCAATTCAGACTCATCTTTTCTAAGGACTTCTCTTGTTTTGGGGTCCATGACACCCGGAATCTGCATCAATAATGAATCCAAACCGTCAATGAACTTAATCATGTCAGAGGTTTTGTCATGAATGAGCGTAAGCGAATCCTTAATAAGCTCGTGTTGTTTTTGACCAGCCTTTACTTCTTGGTCAATTTTATCCTGCATCACTTGTTTAGAACCTTGAGCACTAAACTCAGCAACTTGTGCAGATTCGTTCAATTTCTTTTTAATCGTTTCAAAAGCGGATAAAATTTCAGCACTCACGTTGAGGGCGAGCATCGCCGTCAATACGAGGTACATCATGTTAATCATCTTTTGACGAGGACTTAATTTACCACCTGCCATAGCTTTCTGTTTTTTTTTACGAATTAAATGGGTGAAACAAAAATTAGAATCCTTTCAGGATTTATTTTACGCCACCTGCCATGGCTGAGAGCATATTACCGTAAACGGCATTTAGTCTTGAAAGATTTTGGTTAAGTTGTTGCATACCTGCCTTGTAAGACTCTGCGTCTTTGCTGGCTTCAAGCATACTACCCATTGCTGAAGACATTGCACCATAGAACTGGTTGAGTGATTTCAGGTGAGTTTTTGCATCTTGGAGTTCGAGTTCATATACAGAGTTCAAAGCACCAAGATTTTTCGTAACTTGCTGTACTTGCTCATGATATGCCTTAGCATCAGAAGCGGCATTAGCAAATTTGCCCATAGACTCCACTGCAACACCATAGCTACTATTTAGTGCTTCGATTTTGCCTGTAGCGGTTTTAATAGAAGAAGCGTAAGAATTGGTAAGGTCTGCTGCGTCAGCTACTCCGTTAAACTTACTTACGCTGTCTTTCAATCCTGTGAGGGTAGTAGAGAGACCGTCAAAGGCTTCGGGATTGAAGTTTAACTGAGGGATATTTACAGGACCTGCGGAGGGTTCAGGAATATAAGTAGGGTCAGCCAATTGGGGATATACTTTTTCCCATTCGTATTCATCAGCGGGGAAATCAAAGGCAGAAATCAAGAAAACCACGCACTCTGTTAACATCCCTGCCATGAGATAATAGGTAGCACCTTCCCAGTGAAGAATCTTAGCCAACGCTCCGTAAATTACTACTGCGGCAGCTACACCATAAATAACGTTCATCAGATTTTTAGCAAATCTGGTCTTTAAAAAGCCTTTTCCTTTTGCCATTGTTTTAAATAAAATGTTAAAAAACTAAAATGAGATAAATACAAACTTGAAAAATATAAAAGAAACGTGAAATTAAAACTCTTATTTATATTATCAATACTTGGTAATAATTCGGAACAAAAATAGAACTTTTTTTAATGTGCAAGTGAAAAACGAAAAAAAATATCTTTTTTTTTGAAAAAAAGTAAGTTTTTTACATAAAAATGTGATAAACCAACATAACATAGTCATTACACCTTTAGACTTTAATACCTCCTTTTTTGCTTGGAGATTTTTATCATTAGATTAGTCTATCCTTTGTAGGCTCCCTTAAATGGAGAAATATTTCCAAAACGGGACAAGAATGCACCTGTTTATTTGTAAAGTTTATTTGGTATTAGCATTACATTTCTTAATTCCTTAACTTTCACTCAAAGAGCCGTCCTATTTTATGCTAACAAAATGGATACCAAAGTTTATCTATTATCTATAAAAAAAAATATATTTATAGAACTATTTATTTTTGAGGGATTAATATTTTATGAAAAATACATTTTTTTTGATTCCGGAATATTTCAAACAAAAAAAGGTGTTCATTTTTTGAACACCTTTTTTTTTTTGAAGCACTATCAATAGCTTGCAGCTCCTGAGCGTCCAAGTATTGTTACAGCACAACGGAAACCTATAAACGCTTTGGTTGTATCTGAATACTCAAAGGTACGAGTACCACAAGACAAGAAATATCCGATATCTTTCCATGACCCTCCACGAATAACCTTACGAATTTTTGCTCCGCTTGGTACACGGTCAGCATCTGTCCATTTAAGATTTCTATATACAGGGTTAAGGTCGCTTGCATAAATATATCCAGTTTCTTCAAAATCATCTTCACACCATTCTGCTACATTACCCGCCATATCAAACAAACCATAGTCATTAGGAAAATAGGCTTTCACGGGGTTAGTATATTCAAAGTTATCCGCGATATAATCTCCTCTTCCGGGTTTAAAGTTGGCAAGTAAACATCCTTTTGAATTTCTTAGGTAAGGTCCTTCCCAAGGATATATTTTATGCTCATACCCACCTCTCGCTGCATATTCCCACTCAGCTTCTGTAGGCAGGCGGAAGCGGGGCATATTAGCAAGCTCTTGTTCTGCACGGTACATATTAAGGGCAGCAGTTCTCCATTTACAGAATTCGGCGGCAGCATACCAATTCACACCCACTACGGGGTATTCATCAAAAGCAGGGTGCCAGAAGTAATTTTCCATAAGGGGTTCATTATAGGCATAAGCAAAATCCCTTACCCAAGTTTGAGTATCCGGAACAATAATCGCTGCGAGGGTTGGATTAATTGTATCAAGTGCTCCGTTCTGTTGGGTAGGTTTTTTTTCATTGGACCCGGCTCCATAGAGGAATTGGCGGTATTCATTGTTAGTGATTTCCGTATCATCCATATAGAACGCACTAATGGTAATCTGACGGTTGTGAGCGACCTGAGAGTAGTTCACATCTTGGTCATTCTGACCCATGTGAAAACTTCCAGGAGGGATAACCACCATATCCAGAGGTTGATATTGGTCCCATTCGGGGCGGTCTGCCCTACCGGTTAACTCTCCGTGATGCCCTGTTTCTTTCCCTCCGAATAACTTACAGCCGGTTGCAAACACTGTCAAAACGGATAAAGCAAATAAAAACTTTTTCATACTATGCAGTTTCGATTTAATTTCTCGAGTGAATTGAGGAATTTGTTTAATTTTAATACTTACGTTTTTGGTTTATTAACTTACGAATAAACGTTTTTCCTGAAAGATTTATTTTGAAAAAAAAAATAATCACAGAGGTGTAATCAAGCACGTAATCTATGAGAAGCTATTACTATACTTTAAACGTACTGATTATTTATATTATTGTATGAATTAATAGAGATGGTGTAATAATTTTAATTCTTTCAATTTTTATGCCATTTCTTATTTACCGAAGATATTTTCGAGTCTTGGACCTGTTTTTTCTAGACGGGGAAAACGATAGGATAGAATAAGTTCGTGAGAGTGTACATCTCTGGAGGCATTAAGCCCGGAGAGAGTATAGTCATAAGAATAAGCGAAGAAAAAACGGTCAGAGATATTAAAGCCGGCAATTCCGGAGAAAGAGTCTTTCCATCTATGGGCAATGCCTACAACTATAGGTTTAAAGTTAAACAAGGCATTGATATCAAGTTGAGAGGTTCTTCCGTCTGTTCTGAAAGCCAAATTAGGCTGAAGGCTCATTCTATCAGAGAAGGTAAAGGTATATCCTCCCATTGCATAATAGGAACGGGGTACTCTTGCCTTAGAAACAGTTCCTGCTGTGAGCAGCCCCTGAAGAGAGGGTTCAAGCAGGTCTTGTACGGATACTCCTGCATAATATTTATCGTTGGGTCCGGAGAAATAAGCACCTGCACCAAGGTTAGGAGTAAAGATAGAAGCGGAATAATTTCCTGCTCCCATAATTGGGTCAATCCCCCCTTGTTGGTCAAAGACAAAAAAGCCATTGAGGTTCTTTTGCATGAACCCCGCTTGGGCACCGATTGCGAGAGAGGGGG
>CAUJFT010000213.1 GCA_963169475.1 Bacteroidota bacterium
GATTCTTATGACTCTCTGGATTGTTTGAAAATAAACTATGAGGAAGAGCTAAGGGGGTTTAAAAATGGGCTTGCTACCTTAAAGCAAAATCGTTTTGCCGATACAAACAATATTTTTATTTTTGGTCATTCCCTTGGCGGGATAACCGCCCCCCTCGTTGCACGCGAAAGCAAAATTAGGGGTATAATGGTGTTTGGACCTATCGTCAAGCCATGGTTTGAATATCTCCTCTTTTCTAGAAGGCGTCAGATGATGCTATTTGGTTCTGACTACGAGCAGGCATATAAGAGTGTAAAGGAACTAACTCCGATTTACTACGCGTGGTTAGTAGAAGGGCTTAGTTTAGAAGAACTTAGCGAGGATCCCCGATTCCATGACATCTTGGCTTCCGAAGAAAACCCCTTACAATTAGGCGCGAATGGCACTGTCTATGGAAGGCATCCTTCTTTTTATTCCTCTCTGAACAAACAAGAAATTGTAGGTGCGTGGAGGCAAACCGCCGTACCGGTCCTTGCTATGCACGGAGAATATGATATACAATCCGTAGATGAAAGTGCCGGAAAGGAAATTGCAGATATTGTAAATTATTATTATCCAGGAAAAGGTACATTCAGAATTATAAAAGGTACAGAACAAAACTTTGTGAGAGTACCTAATATTGATGAGTATTTTAAAATGCTGGCAGATGGAAGATATGACCCCGATTATACTGCCGCTAACTTTAATAAGGATATTTTAAAATATACCTTAGAATTTATTAAAATAAATCGTAAACTCTAACCCATTAGCCTCCGAACAATAAACGAATTGTGAGTATTCTAAAATCACTATTTCTACAATTTCAGGCACAAACCTCGCCTACACCCATAATGTTAGAAATAACCAAAGGTGAAGGCGTTTATCTATTTGATAATGAAGAAAATAAGTATCTTGACCTAATTAGTGGCATTTCGGTGAGTAACGTAGGGCATTGCGCACCTGAAGTAGTAGAAGCGGTAAGAACACAAGCCGGAAAATATATGCATACACTTGTGTATGGAGAGTACGTATTAGAACCCTCTGTGCGTTTTGCCGAAAGCATTTGTCAGGCTGCCGGTTCAGGTATTTCTGTGGTTTATTTTGTAAATAGCGGAGCCGAAGCAGTAGAGGGAGCTTTAAAAGCTGCTAAAAAATACACTAAAAGAAAAGAAATTATTGCTTTTAAGGATTCTTATCATGGAAGCACTCACGCCGCACTAAGTGTAACCGGAAATGATTGGATTAAAGAAGGATACGGACCTTTATTACCCTTTGTAAAGCATATAAGATTCAATCACCCGGAAGATTTAGCGCAGATTACCACCGAAACGGCGTGCGTAATTGCAGAGCCGATTCAGGCAGAAGCCGGAGTCCGAATGCCCGATAAGGATTTTTTTCTGCTTTTAAGAAAACGGTGTACAGAAACGGGGACGGTGCTGATATTAGACGAAGTTCAAACCGGATTTGGAAGAACGGGTTCTTTGTTCGCTTTCCAACAGATGGGCATTGTACCCGATATTATTCTATTAGCCAAAGGCATGGGAGGAGGTATGCCTATCGTGGCTTTTGCTGGAAAAAAAGAAATTTTGTCTGTACTTTCGAAAAATCCCATATTGGGGAATATCAATACTTTTGGTGGACACCCCGTATGTACAGCGGCAGGGTTAGCCTGCCTGAACAAAATTCAGCAAGAAAATCTTATCGAAAAAATCCCCGCCAAATCACGATGGATTAAGTCTATTTTAACTCACCCTGCAATTCTACAAATTTCCGGCACCGGATTGATGTATGCTGTAGAGCTTGATACCTTTGAGAACACGCTATCCGTAGTACAACGCTCCCTTGAGAAAGGAGTAATTACTGATTGGTTTCTAAATAAAACCAATGCCCTGCGTATTGCTCCTCCCCTCACCATCACCGAAGCAGAACTCATACACGGACTGACGGTTTTGCATGAATCTATCCATGATGTATATGGAAACAGATAGAAAAACCCTCGTCTCCATAGTAGGACCTACAGGCATAGGGAAATCGTTGCTTGCAATTGGGTTGGCAAAGTTCTTGAATACAAGTATTATTTCTTGCGACTCTTGTCAGTTCTATCGCGGAATGGATATTGGCACCGCCAAGGTTCTCCCCCATGAACAACAAGGAGTCGTTCATCATTTTTTAGATATACTTAATCCCAATGAATACTATAATGCAGGGCAATTTGAGTCTGATGCAGGGCGGCTTCTGGAACAATTGTTTAAAGAGAAGGATACTGTTATTATGGTTGGAGGTAGCACTTTATATGCTCAAGCCTTGTGGTATGGACTGGACGAAATACCCGAAATAGATATACAAATTAGAGAACTTCTAAACCGCGAATATCAGGAAAATGGGCTTTCGTTTTTATTATCGGAGTTGATGGAGATAGACATTGAAACCTACCACCTAATAGATAAAAAGAACCCGATAAGGGTCATTCGTGCATTAGAAGTTTATAGAACAACCGGAAAACCTATTTCTTTTTTCAGAAAAAAAACACCTAAACAGTCACCTTACTATCACCTCAAATTCGGATTAGAAATAGATAGACAAATACTATATGAAAGAATTAATAATAGGGTGTTTGACATGATAGAAAGCGGTTTGTTAAAGGAAACTATACAACTCCTCTCCATGGGGTTCTCTCCCTCCTTACCGGCTATGCAAGCCATTGGATATAAAGAAGCAGTACTCTTTTTGACAGGGAAAATGAATGAGGCAGAAATGATTGACAAGATTTGTCAGCATAGTAGAAACTATGCAAAGCGGCAGCTTACATTTTTTAAGAAAGATAAAACAATAGAATGGATAGATGTTTCTAAGGGCATAAGTGCTTCTACAGAAATCATCTCTCATAAAATATTAATTGGCAGTTAGTATAGATTCTTTTTGTAAAAAAATATTCAAAAATCGGATTATGAGGCACCCGCAGGAATATATCAAAAAATGGCTTTCTTTAAGGTACGGAAAAAAAAGAACTACTATATTAGTGGCTTTGTTTGTAGTCATTTGCACATTGGCTCTTACCCCCTACTCTTCAGAAGAAATTAGGTTGGAAGTAAATAAGGCATGGAATGGGAGCGACATCATTGCAGAATTTGATTTTGCCATAAAAAAACCAGAAGATAGTTTGAGCGCGGAACGGGAAAGAATCCGACAAAGGGTCTATCCTATTTATAGCTACGACCCTTCTGTTTATGTAAATGTAAAAAACGATATTACAAAATATTTGAATGAAGAAGGACGATTTAATTTAGACTACGGACAAAAAAAACAACTTATTCGAAAAGTCAATATTTCTTTAGATTCTATTTATGCAACTGGGATTCGCAAAGGGAATAACGTTTATAGAAAAGACCTTCTTGTTATAAGAACGTCTCTTTTTCAAGAAAGAAAAATTCGCAGTAGCGATTGTTTTACCCTTACTAATTGGGAGAGCGTTTGGAGAAGGAAAATTTTTCCCCAAGAACTAATAGAGGATACAACAAAAATTAAAGACATACTTTCGCAATTTATTCTACCAGATATTCTCTACAACGACTCCCTGACCAAAGCCGAAATTATCCGTCAATATTCAATTTTACCGGAATATTATGGTAAAATTGAAACCAATACTTATATTTTGAGGAATGGAGAGATTATTTCACCCGTAAAAGCCCATATTTTAAGGTCTTATCTTGAAGAAAAAAAAATCAAAATAGGTGGGTTATCATTCGTTTCATTCCTAAGCAGAATGATTATTGTCCTTTCTATCATAGGAATTTTACTCGTTTACCTAAGGTTTAATCGGATTAGGATTTACCATGACCTACGAAAGCTTAGCCTGATTCTTTTTACTCTTGGGTTTGTAACAACCCTAATGGGACTATCGAAGTATGCCAACTTACTGTTTGAAAATGCAAAAGATATTCAGTTCCTTTTTATGGTTCCGACTGCAATCGTTCCTGTAATTATTAGTAGCTTTTTTGATTCTAGAACTAGCTCAATGGCAAACTTTACGATAGCACTTATCGTTGCGGTGCTTGTTCAGCAATCCGCAGAGTTTGCCTTAATTCAGGCAGTTTCGGGTACTGTTTCGATATATAGCCTGAAATTACTCCAAAAAAGAGAGGTCTTTTTTTATACATTGCTATATACCCTTATCGCTTATATTTCCATGTATTTACTCTATCATTTTTGCTTTTTCAACTCAATAAATACTCGACTTGTATGGATTCATTTATTGCTGCTGCTGCTAAATGTCGCGCTTACAGTATTTGCCTATCCGTTAATTTACTTAATGGAAAAAATATTCAAAATTTCTTCTGCTCTTTCATATTTTGAGCTATTAGATACGGGGCATCCATTGCTACAGCAGCTCTCCTCTTTAGCTCCCGGTACTTTTCAGCATAGCCTCCAAGTGGCAAACATTGCAAAAACTGCTGCCATAGAAATCGAGGCAAACGCTTTACTTACGTATGTTGGAGCATTATTTCATGACGTTGGGAAAATAAAAAATACAAAATATTTTATTGAGAATTTTAGGGAAAATGAAAACCCCCATACAAACCTTAAACCCGAAGAAAGTGCAGAGATTTTGCTAGAACATGTAACCTATGGGATTGCGATTGCCAAAAAACATAAACTCCCCAAAGAAGTGATTGATTTTATAGAAACCCATCACGGTACAACCAAAGTAGAGTTCTTTTATAGACAATATCTCTCTAATAATAGTGTCTCTCCGGACAAGCCGAATGAAGCCGCAGGACGTTTTTCCTATAAAGGACCCAAACCCTTCTCAAAAGAAACTGCCCTTGTGATGATTGCCGATTCAGTAGAAGCAGCTTCCCGCGCACTCAAAGTATATTCAGTAGCTTCTATAGAAAACTTGGTAAATCGTATTACAGACGAAAAAATCTCGAACGGTCAATTAAATAACTCTAATCTTACTTTTAGAGATATTACCATTATTAGAAAATCAGTACTGAATCAAATGGTCAGTATTTATCATTCCAGAATTGAGTACCCACAAAAACCACAATAGAAAGCAGGGACTATGGATAACCTTTCCACACCATTTTTACGTGAGAAATTCCGGCTTCCTCAAATGGCTCTCCTTCCGAAACAAATCCAAACTTTTTGTAGAACGTTTCGACATGAATTTGAGCATGAAGATAGATTTTAGTGCCAAGTCGCTTGGGGACATCTTGAAGGAGGCTTCGAACAAGTGCCTCCCCTACCCCATTTCCTCTATATTCTTGCAAGACTGCAAAACGTTCAAGTTTTATATCGCCGGTAAGCGTAGTCCTCCATCTTGCTGTTCCGGCAGGTATATCATTGTAGCGAGCAATATAATGTTTGGAGACGTGTTCAAATTCGTCCCACTCCTCCTCTTCGGGTACATTTTGCTCTTGTACAAATACAATCTTACGAATCTTAAATATAATATCAAAATCATCATCTTCTTCCGTTCGAGTAACTTCAATCATTCTTTCTTAACGCTTAGAATTAATATTTTTATGTTATAGTATAGTAATAGCGATTATTTTACAATTATAGCCTCTTCAATAATATACACAAGATGATTCATAACATCAAAATCATTTAATTTTAATTTCCCCTTTATTGTGATAAGTTGATTGGTAAATTTAAAATCTTTTTTTCCATAGACCTCAATGACCGTTTCGATTCCGGCTCCGCCGCAGAAATAACAAGTTTGGTACGGGTTCATTGAGAGTGCAAAGTAGCCTTTTGATTCATTCATAGGGACAATATATCCCTTAACAGTAACTTGTTTGCCATTAAGCGCGCTGATAGCCGGAGTGAAAACGGGTAATTGAACGGGATAACCTATTTTTTTATCGAACTCACTACGAAAGGTAACTGCGGTTAATTTTTTCCATATATCCTCTTGCCCATAAATAAGCGAAGAGTACCCTAAAAGGAGATAAAGAATAGAAATTAATTTCATTGGGGGGATTGTGGTATAAGATTGGTTATTATACGAAAAATAACGAAACAAGTTAAACGCAAAAAAACGACTTTCTTAGGAAAGCCGTTTTTTCACTTACGCTTATTTTAGTCCCATTGAGCCTTTGCTTTTTCGGCTTTGGCAGGAGGCGTAGGAACGGGGTCTGTTTTCGGAGCTGTTTCTGATTTAGGCACCCCACTTCCAGCAGGAGAAGCAATAATCTTTTTATCAAAGTTGGGGTCAAAAGCATCACTCACCTTTTGGGGTTGAGCCCTTTTCAGGTTTCCGGTATAGTGTACACAAACTGTTACCCGCCTTCTCATTTCTGGAGTATTTTCTTTTGTGGCAGTGGCATTCCCTCCAGTAGTAAGCATCGTATAAAAAGGAATTCCGAATCCACCAAAAGTTTCTTTTACTACGTCGGCACGGTCAAATGCAAGCTTAGGGTTTTTTCTTTCCGTAGCAGCATCAGCATACCCATGGATTTCTACATGATTGATTGTGCAACCTGAAAGTTTAAAATCCCATATAAGTGCTTCAAGTTCAGACCATTGAGCTGGCTCAATGTTACTTCTCCCTTGATTAAAAAACACAAAATGATACAACTTTTGAGGAAGTTGATTTTTATCTTGAGCAAAAACGGCAATCGGCAATAAGAATAATACTACCCACAAACTTAAAAAGTATTTCTTTATCATATCACTGAAATTTAGATATATAAAATGAATTTGGTGCAAAAATATAAGTTATATGTAGATTCTCAAATAAAGATAGAAAAAAAATAAAAATCGAAAAGATTAAAAAAACGGAAGAAATAAGTTTTCCTGAAATCCATTAGGCATAGGGTTAATGATTTCATTTTTATACAACAATCAAATGCCTTGTATCTATCAAGCGTTTATTAAGATTACACTAGTTTTCTAAGCCTTCCCACGGGAATATTGAGTTGTTCTCTATACTTAGCCACTGTTCTTCTTGCGATATTATACTTCATTTTTTTTAGCATTTTGGTGATTTCATCATCAGAAAGCGGGTTTTGTTTATCTTCATTATCAATGAGTTCTTTCAGTACCGATTTAATTTCTCGATTAGAGACGATACCATCGTCTGTTTCTATCCCCTCTGTGAAGAAATATTTAAGGGAGTAAACTCCAAATTCTGTTTCCACGTATTTACTATTCGCTACACGACTGACTGTGGAGATATCCATTCCTATTTCATCAGCGATGTCTTTAAGAATCATGGCTTTGAGCTTCTTTTCATCTCCTCCGGATATAAAAAACCCTTTTTGCTTATTAGCAATAGACTCCATTGTATAGAGGAGGGTATATTGACGTTGCTTTATCGCATCAATAAACCACTGGGCAGAGTCAATTTTTGCTTTCAGAAAATCTACCGTTTCTTTTACGCTTTCATCTTTGGAGCCTTTTTCTGCCTCTTTATACTCTTTGTACATATTAAGATATTTTTTATTAACCCTAAGTTCCGGCGCATTTCTAGCATTTAGTTTAATATCAATATCCACTCCGTTTGTAGTGAGGATAAAGTCAGGCATAATATACTCATGCTTGATTACACTTTGGGATTCTCCCGGTTTAGGATTAAGTTTTGTAATCAATTCATAAATATTTTTGAGCGTAGCCTCATCTACCCCAAGGCGGTTGCGGATTTTAGAGAAATGCCTTTTGCTAAGGTCGTCAAAGTAGTCCGAAATGATTTTTACCGCATAGACTACTTCCGGAGTCTGTTTTTTCCGTTTTAGTTGTAGAAGCAGACATTCTTGAAGAGATTGGGCAGCGATTCCGGGGGGGTCAAGTCCTTGTATTTTTTGTAGTACCTGATTAGCCGTTTCAATCGTTACAGAAATATACATTCTAAAAGCCATATCCGCCACTATTTGCTTAATGCTCCTTCGGAGATAGCCATCTTCTTCAATATTTCCTACAATTTGGTCAGCTATTTTTCTTTCGTCTTCTGTTAGGTTTAGCGTAGAGATTTGGTCGTTGAGCATGTCATAGAGAGACATCATCTGAACGATAGGAGCTTCATACTCCTCTTCGTCATCTGGAGAGCTTGGGAGTTTAGTCTTATAGTCATAGGCATCGCTCGCCAAGTAGTCGTCTATATTTACTTCCTTTTCAGAGGTTTCGGAATTATCTAATTTTCGAGTATCACTATCAGTACCCTCATCTCGATGAGGAGGTTCTTCTTGGGGGGAGTTTGGGCTTAAATAATTATCTTCAGAATCTTCAAGTGCTGGATTTATCTCTATTTCTTCTTTGATTCTTTGATCAAGGCTAATAGTAGGAACTTGCAACAGTTTAATAAACTGTATTTGCTGGGGCGAAATTTTTTGCTGCAGTTTTAACAACTGACTTTGTCTCATGCTTGCCATAATACCCAAAATAATAACTTAGTCGAAGAATAATCCTAAAAACCGTAGAATATAATAATTTATGCCAAAGTTAAGAAATATTTATAAATATATGAAAATAAATTGAAAATATACATATTTACCACACTAACTTTCGGGGTAAGTGATACTTGAGCTTCCGGAATTTAGCCCTAACATTAATTGTTCAATCTCCGGTTCTCTGTCAAATTTTTGTTCAAGTGAGATGAAAGTTTCGGTTCTTCTTACATAAGGGATAGTCTGGATTTTTTCGAGTAGCAAGTCACGAAGATGTTGAGTATCGCGGCAATAGACTTTAAGAAAGATAGCATATATTCCGGTTGTATAATGGCACTCTACTATCTCTGGAATGCTTTTCATTTGTGCAAAAATATCTTCAAAATGATTACATTTATCTAAATATATCCCTAAGAAAGCACATATTCCCAACCCCAATTGATGATAATTAATAGACAAGCGCGAGCCTATAATTATTCCCATTCTTTCAAGTTTTTGCACTCTTAGATGCACGGTCGCACCAGAGACATTACAAACTCTAGCAATTTCAAGAAAGGGAGTACGTGCATCTTTCATTAGTAGGTCTAAAATTGTCCTATCCAAAACATCTAAGTGGATTTCATTATGAGTTTCCTTGTGCATAGTATTACAATATTAATATGATAAAACCGAAAAGTATTAATTTATTAGCAAAAATAACTGAAAAGGTTGAATTTATCAAACTTTTACCATAAAAAGCCACAAAAAGTAATAATTTATCAATAAATTTTTTACCAACTCTAATACAGAATAGCCTACTCGCCCTTTGGTATAGAGTTTAGAGATTTTCCTTAAAAAAGCGAATCGTTGCTTGGAGTGCCTTCTCCAATTCGGGTGTTGTTCCCGAGAAGGGGTGTACCGCACCAAAAGTGTGATTTCCGCCCCGTATTAGTTCATAATGACTGAGAGCAGGGTCTCCATAAAGATTTAATTGCTCTGCCTCATAAAAATGAACAGTAGTATCTATATCGCCGTGTAGAATCATGTAGGGCTTATTGAGCTTTCTTACAGCATTAAGAATATTAAGGCTGCCTTGACCATTCGTCAGCACATCTTCCAGCAACGGTAAACCTATTTTGAAAATCTGCCCTGTACGGGTGTTTACTACTTCTACAAACCCTTTTTGTTTCCATTGCTGAATTTCTGCTTTTTCATAGCGTTCATAAGTATATACCGATGCCCAAGTGCAAATTGCTTTTACGTAGGGGCTTTTTTCGGCAGCGAGTATTGCTGCTCCTCCGCCTCTACTATGCCCCATAAGAAAAATAGGGCTAAGACCCATAGTATGGGGCAACTCTTCCTCTACACATAATCGAATGACTTCCATGACCTCACTCACCTCCAAAGAGTGTGTATTAAGCGAAAATTTATCCAATTCGGTAAAAACCTCCGGATTCTCTCCAATCCCATTATGTGAGAAATTAAAAGCAAGGAAACTAAACCCTTGAGCTGTCATTTTTTGAGCAATATAGGGGATAAATCCCCAATCCTTAAATCCTTTGAAGCCGTGAACATATATCACGCAGGGGTGTTTCTCAATGTTTTTATCTCTGTATAGACTTACAGAAATTTTATCATTGGTAGCTGTGGAGAATGAAAATTCTTTTAGCATAATAGAAATTTAATTTTCGTATACATAAATCAGCCAATATCAATATATTAGTTAAATATAAAACACATTATTTCATTTATGACACCACCAAAAAGAAAAGCCTTGCAAGAAATCGGCTTGCAAGGCTTTTTAAAACATCTTCTATCCGATGATATTACCAAAAAACCGCTATATTCACTCCACCAGTAGAACGAATACGTCCCATTCCAGAAGAAGAAGTACCAGTATGATTCGTTACTGTATTAATTGGGCTTACGTTTCCGGGTACGCCGGTAAAACCATTTACAGAAGTTTCATACTCTCCTCCGGTATTGACCATGTCGTATCCGAGCATATATTCCGCACCAAGTGCAAAATTATCAGAGAAGAAATAGTTAAAACCGATAAGGGCATTTCCTCCAAATCCCAAGCCACCGGGAGTACGAGTACGCGTAGTAATGTCAGACTGAGAAACATATTGACCAGTATTAAAATCAAATACATCTATTTTGTCGCGTCTTTGATATTCAGAAGTACCCATATAAGAAACTCCAACAACAAACCCGACATAAGGATCTACCTTGGCAGCAGGAGAGGTAAAGTGGTATTCAAATCCGGGGCTGATTCCGAAATTCATGCCAGTTAAGGCACTGTCAGATTCGGTAGTGGTTTTGATTGCACCTACCTGAACCTCATCAGAGAATGTACCTTTAGTATTAGAGATACCAAGCCCCAAGCCGGTACGGATTGCAAATTTATCGCTTACATAGTAACGATAAAGTAATTGGGGAACATTGAAGTGGTTATCATCCCAGTCGCCAAAACTTACATTTGCGATACCGGTAAGTTTAAAACCAATACCCATATCTCCGGCTACCGGTTTGATTCTGTCAGTAGGAGCTTGAGCCATAATCGTTGATGCAACCCCTACCACTAAAAGAAAGGAAAATACAAGTTTTCTCATTTTTTTAACTTAAATTAGATTTTTATGTACTTGTTACTTGTTCACAAATCGTGAATAGTTATTTCACGTGCAAAATTATATAAATTTGTAGAACGGAAAGAATTTTTTTTGTTTTTTTTTACATTTCCGCACATAAATGTGATATTTTAGATATATCAAAGGATTATTTGTTTAAAATATAAACCTAAACAAGCTGTTTTTTATAATTTCAACTCGTAGTATATCGCAGTGCTTCCTGCCATAATCACAGAGTCTTTGATATACTCCCGTAATTTTGGAGGTAAATCCGTCTCAATCGGGGCGAGTAAGCCGGGTATTTTATATTTTTGAAGAAAAGCTACTTGGGCATTTTCGTAATTGGTATATTGTTTTTGTGATTTTAGGGACTGAATAAAGGAGTACAAGGGGGTTTGAGATACCCTCACAGCATAATCACTGCCGGGTGCTACGGTTTCGGGGGTATTTAAGGTAACTACCCAAACCGGTTTGGCAACAAATCCTGTAAATGCACAATCATTGCATAGGTGTCCTTTTTCGGGTTCATTTTTGTTCCAATAGGCTATAAGGCGAGTATCTCCTATTTTTTCGGATATCTTCTGTACAAATTCGCTAGTAGTACCCGAAGAGATGTCTTTTTCAAGCATTGGTTTGGGTCTATATTCCGAAAATTGTCCCGGCAGATATTGTAAAAAAAATGATATTAAGAATATATATCCCCATGCTGGTTTTTTGAGGCTTTTCTGAAAGATAAATTCTTGTAGTGTCTTTCCAAAGATTTGCAAATAAACAAAAGCGTTGCAAGCCCAGAAACAAATATAAGTAAACTGAAAGGATTCTTTATGATAAAAAAGTAGAGCTTCGGTAATCCCTGCAAATCCCATAATCAAAAAAAGAAATCGTATGCTAAATCCTTTAAAAAACACTTTATAACCGTAGTATATGATTCCGGGAACAATAGGAAAATAATGTAGGAGGTGGTCTGCTAAGGTAAGTCCAAGTGTGCTTCCGGCGATACTTATGTAGTAAAACAAATTAGAGTTACTATGGGTTTCGCCCTCGGATAACGAAGGGAAGCCGGAGGTTAGTCCGTAAAAAAATATTATCCATAAAACTGTCGCTACCGCCGCTCCAATAAGTACTAAGGAATTGGTTGTTTTTGTTTTTAGCCAAAGGTATGTTCCTGCAAAGCCCGCAGCGGCAAGTATAGAAGGGGCGAACAAGATGTTTAAGATAGGCAACAAACAAAACGGAATAATATAAATGTGTTTTTCTCTTAGGGCTTTATAAGAAAAAAGTAGCCATGCGAACTGAATCATCAATAACCCCGGTAACCCTTTAAAGGCAAGCATCAGGGTAAACCCTGTACCGGTACCTCCGCTATATTTTGGGATATATCCCCATTGGGTAATCAAGAGAAAAGCGATGCCCCCTATTATCCAATAGGAGGTTTTGGGAGGACAATACTGTAATAATAAAACCCCAAAACCCAACCAACAAATACTTAATCCTATGGCTTGAAGTACAATTCTCAATAGGTAAATAGGAGCGCAGGTTCCTACTTTTAAACTAAACGACAGAAACCATAGCTCTCCGTAATGATAGGCTTCGGGGTTTCTAACATAGGGCGGTGTTTCTGCAAAGATACTATACCAAGGAGTTGCATTTTCAAGCGAAAGCAAAGGCATAAACCGCGCCAGTGCGATATAAAAATAATCGTCTTCTAATAATCTGGGACTGATTGCCCCCGAATGAAAGTATCCTATTTTGAGCATCCTTAATAGAATGAAAACCACCAATAGGCAGCTTGTGATAACTAAGGGTTTTATCTCCTTTTTTAATAGAAAACCACTAAAGGGCTGTTTACTGTAATAGAGGAAAGCTTTCCAAACTATAAACAGAAAAATAGGTAAAGCAATCAAAATAATGGTTTTCCCTTGCGTACTGACAATGGCAAACGCAGAAAGAATACCCAAGAAACCTAAGGTTAGTTTCAAAAACAAAACGGTAAAGCCTTCTTGTTCCGCGTTTGGAAAATAAAATACAACAAGTATCCAAAGCAGGCTTCCAGAAACATATAAACAAAATAATAAAAGAAAGGCACTATAAAAGATTGATAATATTTCCGGTATCACCATTTATTTTTCTATATTATACAAAGCCTGAATAGAAAATAAGGGTCTATTTTTGACTTCTTTATAGATTTTGCCGATATAGATGGCAGCAATTCCCGTAAAGAACAAATTGATGCCTATCCCAAAAATAACCACACTAAATAAGGAAGGCCAACCAGTTTGGAAGTCTATAAAAAATAGTTTTAGTATCAATATAAGTATCAACGAAAATAAGCCAGTAAGGGCAAATCCTAATCCAATACTAACCGCTATTTTGAGGGGGATTTCGGAAAAGTCCAGAATAGCATCAAAGGCTAATTTCATTTTTTGTTTAAACCTGAATTTTGTGGTTCCTGCAAAACGCGGACGCTGATTGATGACAATTTGAGTGCGTTTTTTTCCGATATGCATGAATATCCCCTCTATAAAACGGTTTTGCTCTTTGTATTGTAAAAAACTATTGGCAAAATCGCGGGTAAATATTCGCATTACTGCAAGCCCTTTCGGAATTTTTAGTCCCGTAAATCGCTCTAAAGTCCACCAAAAAACAGCAGACATCCATTTATTTATTGTACTATCCATTTTTTCGTTTCTTACCCCAAACACAAGATCGTATCCCTTTGCAATCTCCTCTAAAAAAAGCGGAATTTCTTCGGGCGGGTCTTGAAGGTCGGGGTCCATATACAAGAGATAATCACCCGTAGCATAAGAAATTCCTGCTGAAACCGCCGCTTGTTTTCCTTGATTGTAAGAAAAAACAATGAGTTTTATGCGTTTGTCTTTTTCTGCTTCTTCTTGGATAAGGCGCGCAGTATTGTCTTCGCTGCCATCATCAATAAACAGATATTCATACTCCACAGGCAAAGCATCTAATACCTTGCGTGTTTCCTTTATAAATTGAAGAATACACTCCTCTTCAAAATATACGGGGACTACCAATGAGAGTTTTTTTGTCATGGTTTAATACCAAAATCCTATTTTATTAAGGATTCTTTTTTAGATTCCCTATCATTTTTTTGTAATAATCCGCTTTTTCGGGGTTATTCGTTGCGGTATAAAGATTGATTAGATTTTGAACTAAGTTGGGAGTGGGGGCTACGGCGAGAGATTGTTCGTAGTAATTGATAGCCTCTGCGTATTTTCCTTGATTGTGATAAGCAGCTCCCAAATTAGAGAGGATATTCCCTCTTTCGGGATTATTGCTTTGCAGGGCTTGTTCA
>CAUJFT010000214.1 GCA_963169475.1 Bacteroidota bacterium
TGGCAAAACATACCATGCAGAGTAAAGTCATTGGGTAGTAAAGGGTCGTATAACTCTCCGATACCTGCTACCCAAGCATGAATTTCGACCTGCGGCAATGCTTGTTTAAGTAATAATTTTGCTATTGCTCCCGCTACTACTCGGCTGACCGTTTCGCGTGCGGAGGCTCTCCCTCCTCCTTTTGCGTCTCTGATTTGATACTTTTGATAAAAGGTATAATCTGCATGAGAAGGTCTGAATATCTGTTCAATTTCACTATAATCTTGAGACCTTATGTCTTCGTTCAAGATGATAAATGCTAAAGGTGCGCCGGTCGTTATCATATTTACATGTCCCGAAAGAAGCTCTACTTTGTCCCTTTCCTTTCTTTGAGAAGCAATCTTGCTTTGGCCGGGTCTTCTTCTGTCGGTCTCCGATTGAATATACTCCATGTCTAATTTCAAACCGGCAGGGCAGCCATCAATGACTCCTCCCAATGCTTTTCCGTGTGATTCTCCAAAAGTAGTTAGGCGTAGTATTGTGCCAAAGGTGTTCATGGTTTTATGAAGTAAGGATTTATTAGTAAGAAAAACACGTCCGTAATGAATATAGATAAAAATAATCTTAGCGTCTCACGAACTGATTCTGCCTTTATTTCGTTCTCATAAAACAAAATTACTAATTTATTAAATTTAAATAGCCCAATAAAATGAAAAAAGACAGATTTATCGTACTTAATGTGTTTTTTGTGCTTTTTTGGGGTGGGATTATCGGATGTGAGAAGACCCCTTCGGTAGAAGAAAAACCCAACCTCCCGCCGAAAATCGAACAAATTGTAACGACAAAGTGTGCGATTTCCGGCTGTCATAACTCCTATCACCCAAGTTTTAATGCAAGCAGTTGGGATAATATTATGAAGGGTTCTTCGATTTACGGTTCTGTGGTTATTCCCTATATGCCAAATTGGTCTCACTTTTTTCAACATATAAACCGATTTGAAGACTTAGGTTTTGTATTGGGAGACGAAGACCGAATGCCCCCTTTGCCTTATAGCCCTCTTAGTCGGGAGGAAGTAACCGAAATCAAAGATTGGATTAATGATGGAGCAAAAGATGCTCACGGTAAATATCAATGGGCGCAACAAGAAGCAAGACATAATAACAAGCTCTTTGTACTATGCGCAGGGAGCGACTTAATCGCCGTAGTAGACATTCCTTCTAACAAGGTCATGCGGTATATTTCAGTAGGAGTAAATCCAAGTAGTAACGAATCGCCTCATTATATTTTAGTTTCTCCGGATAAAAAATATATATATGTAACCTTAATTTTAGGTTCGGCGGTGGAGAAATACCGTACAGATAATTATGAATTTGTGGGCAGAGTAACGGTTGCGGGGAATCCCTCTGTGGCGGCGATTAATCAAGCGGGAAATCGTTTGTTGGTTACTCACTGGAACAACGATGTAACTTCGGCTAAATTGTCCTTAGTAGATACGGAAAATATGACGATTTTAGACCATGTAGAAGATGACCTTCCCTTTGCACACGGGTTATGTGTAACGCCAGATTTTCGTACTGCTTATGTAACTCCCAATGAGGGTAATTTCTTTGCGGGGTATCGCCTGAAGGCGGATTTGAGCGGGTTTATTGAGGGCGAAAAGTACCCTTTAGACCCGTCAGACCCTGTGCCTGCCGGGACCAGCCTATTTTATCCTTATCAGGTTATAGAAGTTGCAGACTTAGGTAAAATATTTGTTACATGCAGAAATAGCCATGAATTAAGGGTTTTTGACGCTCAAACAAAGGATTATATCACAAGTGTTCCATTAGATAGTCTTCCGCGACTTATGACCTATGACCCCGTATCTAAGAACTTATTTATCATCTGCGCAAAGTCTAAGAATGTGGCGGTTCAAGGGAGTCAGCGCGGGAGTATAGCAGTAGTAGATGCGGTAACGAATACTTTCTTCAAAAACATATACAATGTAGGGCATCGCCCTCATGGATTAGATGTGGATCCGGTAAACCGAAGGCTATACGTATCGTCAGAAAATACGGGAGGCATCAATGCGCCTCATCACCCGATTCCGGGTGCGGCATATCCTCCGGGTAAGTTTAGCGTAATAGATTTAAATACTTTGGAGGCAATTCCTTCTCTTCAAACCGAAGTAGCAGAGTTTCCCGCCGTTCTATGCGTTTCTCAATAGACCCAAATAGAAACTATCTTATCCTCCCTTTCATTTTTGAGAGGGAGGGTTTTTTTTATTTTTGGGAGCGAAAACTACTTAGCCTCAAAAAAGAAGAATAGAAGCCAAAACGGATAATAATTCTCCCCAAAATAAATACTTGTTGAATAATAAACATCAACAAAAGAAAAAAGAAAGTATCCGGTTTAAAGAGATTAATTATTCCAAAATAGACAGCCCCCACTACTATATTTAGGAGTAAGAAAGCTATGATATTGATAAAGACCGGCTTCCATTGTTCAAGAAAAATACTAAGTCCTTGCTTGATTCCCTTAAAGATTGTTACTCCATTTTGGATATAGTAGATTCGCCCAAGTAGAGACCAAGCAAAAAGTATCCATAAGCCAACAAAATAGACGACCAATATCCCTATGACTACCCAAATAAAAACCCTTTCATCTTTATACTGAATGAGAATTTTTTGCATATTCGTTATTATCGGAAGCCATAAAACACCTGTCCAAAGTATGGTAATTGTCCAGAAAAATAATCCTATTTTAAAAAAAGGTAAAAAGAAATAAGCTCCGCCTTTGCAGAACTCCGTTACCCCATTTTCTGATTTTTCAGACAAAACGGACAAGATTCCTGCTTGTAAAAAAACGGAAATCAATAGATAAATAAGCACTAAACCCAAAACTTGCTGTATCAGTTCCGCTATCATTCCCGATGAGACACTAAGGAAATCCGAAATAATCGTATAATCAAATCCCGTTTTTAGCTTGCTTAATGAGATAGAATTACCCATAACGGTTTTCATACGCGTGTAAATAGTAATCCCTACTGTAGCGGCAAGGAAAAACTGAACCCAATAGACGATTAACGCCGCTTTCCAATGCTGCTTTCTTTTCCAATAGCTTTGTAATAGGCTCCTACTTGCTTCCATTGTTTATGACAAAAAGGTTAGGGCTTGTAATAGGTTCTGAACCCAAAAAAATCCTTTCAGTGCGTATTTCCACAAGGATACTCTTTCCGGTTTAAGGGTCATGCTGTTATTGTTCAAATTTATATCCAGACTAATTTTCTGGTTTGGGTCAATATAAGCCGAAATTACTTTGTGGTTATGGGTAAATTTTATGATTTTTATACCCTCTTTTCCGTCCCAAATAAAACTTTCTTTTTTCCCGTCTTCAAAAATTACTACTACC
Source organism: Bacteroidota bacterium (assembly GCA_963169475.1). Lineage (GTDB taxonomy): Bacteria > Bacteroidota > Bacteroidia > J057 > J057 > JAAFHL01. The sequence continues at coordinate 3,370 of CAUJFT010000214.1, forward strand.
TCTACCGGTACAATCCAATCTCCATTGCGGCTTAACTGAATAGAGGATAGCCACTTGGGCGATTCTCCCCCCGTTTTATACTCAAAGACATCGGGGTTTTGTCCAAAAATGCCTTGGGGTTCAGGGAGTTTTTCGCTGGAAATTCCAATTACACTATAATCTAACAAAAGCGAGCCATATATTCCATTTATAAATAACTCCGTAGCACTTTTTGCCAATGAAGTATCGTTCAGGGTGGCTAATTGCTCTTTTAATATAGAAAGAAAATCATTTCCCTTGGGGTGTTTGAACTTCCATTTTTCAAAATAAGTGTGGATTAAAGTATCCATTTTTTTCTGCCCTATCATTTGCTCCAATGTACTAAGCGTGGTTGCGGTTTTGCTATAAATCAGGGGTTTAAATCCACCTTCATTAAATTCCTTACCCGGGCGTGCGGGGGCACCTTCCCTTACATTTCTCATACGGGTATATTCCAAACGACTTAACTCCCTACTCCCGTAATGCGCCCACCCAATATCCACTAACGATGTTTTCTTTCCATAAAGAGAGTCTATAATTCTATCCTCAAAATAAGTAACAAATCCTTCATCTAACCAAGGTTCTTCTTTCTCGTTGGAAGCCAGCATTTGCATAAAATACTGATGGGTAAACTCATGGATTACTAATGATTCCATGTATCTCACACAAGAAGGGGTACCATAGATAGTGCCTGTTGTGATAAGCGTGGGGTATTCCATCATTCCTGAACGAAGTCCATGAAGAGGCGGATCTACGATGGTAAGATAAGGATAAGGATAGCTTCCAACATGTTTTTCAAGGTATTCCAATGCAAATTTAACGGCGTGAAGATACCTTTTTCCCATATATTTATGCTCCGGTGAGACCAGAAGTCGAATATCTACATGCTTCCATTTATCTACCAAGACCTGAAAATCTGGATAGGCAGACCAAGCAAAGTCTATGACATCTTCCGCTACATAGTTTCTTGTAATCGTTCCGTCTGTGTTCTTTTTTTCTGCGGCAAGAAATCCTGATGCACCCACCACAAATTTTTCCGGTAGGGTAATTTCTACATTATAAACTCCAAAATCTGCATAAAACTCATTTTGGCGAACAAATTGATGACAATTCCACCCCCAAACGCCGGCATCATCGGGCTGAAATACGCCAAGCTGAGGAAACCAATGACACATAAAGTAGAAATCCCGGCTATGTCCGGAGCGGGCAATCGTCTTAGGAATCTGCGCTTTCCACTTCACATAAAAAGTAGCTTTCTCTCCCGGTAAAATAGGTCTTTCAAGCCGTACTTCTAATACTGATTCATCTTGAATGTTGCCATCATCGTATTGAACGTACTGGGTTTTTTCCGATATTCCTGCCTCTCCTCTTTGAATAGATTCTATATGAACCCACCCCCATTCCGAAGGTTTTCTATCCGTAAAACTTTGCCCAAAGATATTGGAAACGCCTTTCAGAAAACTTGTTTCCGTATGCTTAAAGGCATTCAGGTACATGTAAAACTGTAATGTTTGTATCGGTACGGGTGAATGGTTAGTAAAGTATATGGTTTGTGTAGCTTGTAATTGGTTTTTATCTTCATCAAGTTTTGCTTTGATGTCGTAGTTTATATTCCTATCGCTCAAAGGTTTACTCAATAACCTATCGCTTGCTTGACCTCGAACTTCATGAAACCCCAAGTATAGAATAAAAAATAATGAAATATAGAAAACCCTATTCATTTTCGCTTTAAAAGGTATATTTTTGCCCTCCTCTGAAAAAAGAAATACAAAAGTAATACTTTTACAGCATTTAGATTTAATTGGAGATAAACATGTTAAAATAAAAGGTTATTTCGCTTTCCAATCCTATATATTTTTGAATACATTTTTGCTAAATTTCTTTGAGATTTCTCTAAGATAATGTAAAAAAACGTAATTTTGTGGCTCAAAAATCTGGAAAGTCCGGGTTATAAGTAAAAAAATTGAATGGAGCAGGACTCTTTTATCGAAGTTTATGGAGCAAGAGAGCATAATCTCAAAAATATAGATGTAAAAGTTCCCAGAAACAAGTTAGTAGTCATTACCGGAGTGAGCGGTTCCGGAAAAAGTTCTTTTGCTTTTGATACAATTTATGCCGAAGGGCAAAGGCGATATCTTGAGAGTTTCTCGGCTTACATCCGTCAATTTCTTGGTAATCTAAAAAGCCCTGACGTGGACAAAATAGACGGGCTAACTCCGGTAATTGCGATTGAACAAAAAACAACCGCTAAAAATCCCCGCTCTACAGTAGGTACAGTAACAGAAATCTACGACTTGCTCCGACTTTTGTATGCACGTGCGGCAGATGCTTTCAGTTATGCTACTGGTAATCAAATGGTAAGTATGGCGGAAGAGGAGGTTGTGGATACCGTAGTCCAAACCCTAAACGGAAGTAAAGCCATTATTCTTGCTCCTATTGTTCGTTCCAGAAAAGGACACTACAGGGAGTTATTTGAACAAATTGCAAAGCAAGGATATTCTAAAGTCCGAATTGACGGAGAGATTAAACCGATTGTCAAGGATATGATGCTAGACCGGTATAAAATTCACGATATAGAATTGGTAATAGACCGGATTGTAATTGGACAAGACCCTAAGAGATTATATGAGAGTATTCAGTCTGCTATGAAAATCGGAGGTGGGACCATCTTATTGATTACTCCGGATAGTGGTAAAATTTATTGGTATAGCCGAAACCTCATGGACCCCGAATCGGGGATTAGCTACGATATTCCCTCCCCTAATACTTTTTCTTTTAATTCTCCTTATGGGGCCTGCCCCAAATGTAATGGGCTTGGAGAATTGTATGAGGTAGATGAATCGTCTTTAATCACAGACCCCTCTCTCTCTATTAATCGTGGTGCAATCGCTCCGGTAGGGGAATTTAGAGACGTAGGAATATTTAAAATATTGCGTACTCTCGGTGATAAGTTAGGCTTCTCTCTATCAGAAGCGTGGGAACAAATATCAGAAATAGATCGCGAAACCATTATACGGGGAACTCGAAATCTAAACGGCAAAGTCCATTTTGAGGGTATAAAGCTCTATGTTTCTAATATCTATAAAGAATCTTCTTCTGAAAAAATAAAAGAGTGGTGCGAACAATTTATGCACATTACCGTGTGCGATACTTGTAATGGTACACGACTCAAAACGGAAAGCCTGTGTTTTAAACTTGGAGGGAAGCATATCGCAGCACTTGCAGATATGGATATTCAAACCCTGTCTGCATGGATTACTACTCTCCCCGATTTGCTCACCTCGCGTCAAGCAATAATCGGAGCAGAGGTATTAAAGGAAATTCAAAAAAGGTTGCAGTTTTTGTTGGAGGTCGGGTTAGACTACTTAAGCCTAGACCGCCCCACAAAAACCCTCTCCGGAGGAGAAGCACAAAGAATCCGGCTTGCCACCCAAATTGGTTCTCAACTCATGGAGGTACTCTATATTTTAGATGAACCAAGTATCGGACTACACCAGCGGGATAATGAGCGACTCATTCGCTCCCTTCAAAGCCTAAGAGATATTGGAAATTCTGTGGTAGTAGTAGAGCATGATAAAGATATGATGCTCGAAGCGGATTATATCATAGATTTCGGGCCCGGTGCTGGTATTCATGGGGGCGAAATCGTCTCTATGGGAACTCCCTTAGAAATGATAGCAAATAATACGCCCACCGCTAATTATCTTTCCGGAAAGAAAAAAATTCCAATTCCTGATAATAGAAGATTGCCGGAGGAGGGGAGGTGTCTGATACTGAAAGGAGCAAAAGGAAATAATCTAAAAAATGTAACCCTCGCTATTCCATTAGGGCTAATGGTTTGTATTACAGGGGTTTCTGGAAGCGGAAAGTCTACGTTAATCAATGAAACCCTATACCCGATTCTCAATAAGCACATCTATAATTCTCGACAGAAACCACTAAAATATGAGGAAATAGTTGGATTGGAGCAAGTCAATAAAGTCATTCAGATTGACCAATCGCCTATTGGGAGAACGCCAAGGAGTAACGCAGCCACCTATACCGGATTATTCACCTATATTCGAGATTTATTTGCACTGCTGCCGGAATCAAAGATTAGAGGCTATAAAGTAGGGCGGTTTTCTTTTAATGTAAAAGGAGGAAGATGTGAAGAATGCGAGGGAGCCGGGATAAAAGCGATTGAAATGAATTTTTTACCTACGGTCTATGTTAATTGTGAAAAATGCCAAGGTAGCCGCTATAACCGCGAAACCTTAGAGGTTAGGTTTAAGGGGAAATCCATTAACGATGTACTCAATATGACTGTTGCAGATGCCGTAGAGTTCTTTGACGCACAACCCCGAATCAAACGATTTCTTACTACACTGAATGAAGTAGGGCTTGGATATATTACCTTGGGGCAGCCGGCTACGACTTTGTCAGGGGGAGAGGCGCAAAGGGTAAAAATTGCAACAGAGCTTGCCAAAAAAGATACGGGAAACACTATCTATATTCTTGACGAGCCTACCACAGGGCTACATTTTCAGGATATAGAAAAATTATTAGAGGTGCTTAATCGTTTGGTAAAAAAAGGGAATACCATTATTATTATTGAGCATAATATGGATGTTATAAAATTTGCAGACTATCTGATTGATATTGGGCCAGAAGGTGGACACAGGGGCGGAACTATCGTAGCAGAGGGTAGCCCGGAGGTAGTCGCTAAGCACCCTACTTCTGAAACGGCGCGTTTTCTTCGTAAAGAGCTATAATTTTTCTCTTCCCCATTCTTAATCAACAAGTAGCGTTAGGGTTTTCGTAGTTATCGGATTGGTCTTCTTCGGTATTGTCAAGACAAGCAAAGTCTTTTTCTATTAGTAAGGATAAAATTTCCCCTCCGGGTAATTCTATAAGGTGCTTATATCCTACTATATTGCTTTCATACCATTCCTTTTGATTTTTTTCGGGGAAAAACAAGGTGATGGTGTCTTTCTCAAAAGTAGCATAAAGGTCTTCAATCTCTGGAGCCGAGCGTAAGGCATATTTAAAAGCCCCATTGGGAAATAGGGTAATCTCCTCAAAGTAACCTTTCTCGCTAAATGTTGCAACCTCTGTTTTAGTAAGTCGATAACGAATAGCGTTCCCTTTAATTCTGATTTTCATGGTAATATGATTATGGTTTAGAATAAATGATTATTTTGGGAAGAATCTCATTGTATGAAGTAAAGCTCAGTATATACCTTGATTCTACTCCCTCATAAAATACAACCGAAAAATACATTAGATTAATCTTTCTGCTCCGGAATATAAATTAAAAGAATGAGGTTTTACAAAACCTAACAAAGTCATATTAATAGACCTTGCTAACTCTACCGCCAAAGAAGAAGGCGCGCCTAAGGCACAGACTACAGGAATTTCTGCCATTGCGGCTTTTTGAATGAGTTCAAAACTTGCTCTTCCGCTCAAAAATAAGAGGTATTGGTTCAAGGGTAATTTCTCTTCCAAAAACTTCTTTCCTATCATTTTATCTAAGGCATTATGACGACCAACATCTTCAGAAAGTCCGGAGAGAATACCCTCTGGGGTAAAGAGTGCCGAAGCGTGTAACCCGCCTGTACTTTCAAAAACGGATTGTTGTTTTCGGACAATCTCATTGAGACCGGTAACAATCTCCTTGGATACCCTAAACTCCGTTGAGGAAAAATAGCCACTTTTTAACGTATGAATAGAATTTACGGAGGTTTTTCCGCAAACCCCACAACTGCTCGTGGTATAAAAATTTCGGTTAAAGCCCGTAAAGTCTATCTTTGTCTGGGGAGATAGGACGATTTGTACCTCATTTTCGGAAAGTTGACGAATTGCCTCAATTTGGGGACGCTCTGTAAGGATTCCTTCCGTATATAGAAACCCGGTGGCTAATGCTGCGTCTTCTCCGGGCGTGCGCATAGTAATTGAAACCTTTGTTTCGGAGGTGTGTCCCCCCGACTGATATAACACACTGATTTGCAGAGGTTCTTCTATGGCAAGAATATCTTCCATCTCGCTTAGCTTTTCATTCTGAAAACGAAAAACCGGCAACGTTACAGTTTGCATACTTTTTATGGTTATCCGAGTAAAGAACGAACTTTTTCTACGGCTTTTTTTAGTCCAGATATTTCTTTTCCACCGGCAGTAGCATAAAAGGGTTGTCCTCCTCCGCCTCCTTGAATTTCCTTGGCAAGTTCACGAACAATATTTCCCGCATGGTATTTTCGGGTTTCAGCGAGGTCATCGCTCATAATTACGCTTAGTAGCGGTTTATCTTGAATCACCGCCCCCAATACAATCAAGGTTTGAGAGGTGGTTTTTTTTAGCTCAAAAGACAAATCTTTTAAATCCGCCGCACTACTTAGGCTCACCACTTCAGAAATAAGCGAAATTCCATGGACAGAAATTGCCTTTTCTTGTAGGCTTTGTTTAAGTGCTTGTACCTTCTCCGTACCTATTGTAGCGATTTGTTTTTCAAGCTCTGCATTTTTCTCTATCAAGCCTTCTATGGCTTTTTCCGGATTTTTAGGATTTTTTAGGACAGATGATATTTTTTTGAGATTTTCTAATGCCTGATTCATATAATCTAATGCGCCATCAGAAGTAAGGCACTCTACCCTACGGATTCCCGCCGCAATAGAGCTTTCCGAAATGAGCTTAAATAGCCGGATTTCTGCGGTATTCTTTACATGAATCCCTCCACACAACTCAATGCTGTAGGCTGGGTCAAAAACGATAACTCTAACACTTTCTCCATATTTTTCACCAAATAATGCCATCGCTCCCATTTTTTTTGCATCTTCTATTGGTAGATGACGGTATTCCGTAAGGAAAATATTTTCGGCTATTTTTGCATTTACAATTTCTTCCACTTGTTCAATTTCGTCTTCTGACATTTTAGCAAAGTGAGAAAAATCAAAACGCAATAATTCCGGAGAGACCAAAGAGCCTCTTTGTTCTACATGTGTACCCAATACTTTACGCAAAGCAGCATGAAGCAAATGGGTAGCAGAGTGATTGGACCGGACTAACCGCCTATGCTTAGTATCTGTATAGGCTTCCCATTCGCCGTCTGCTTCGGTAGGTAATTTATCAGTAAAGTGAATAATCGTTTCATTTTCGCGCTTAGTATCTAGTACCGTCAGGGTTTCGTTACCGTTTGTAATCCAACCTTTATCTCCGACCTGTCCTCCTCCTTCCGCATAAAAAGGCGTTTCTTCGAGTATTATTTGATAAAGATTTCCTTTTTGCGCTTGTAGGGTTCTGTATCTTAGGATTCTGGTAGAAACACGGGTTTCATCGTATCCTACAAATCTAGGCAAGTCTGCCGAAGGGGCAATTTCTACCCAGTCTCCGGTTTTTACTTCTCCTGCTTTTCGGCTACGCGACTTCTGTGCTTCAAGATTCTTATTAAACTCTTCCATATCTACAGAACTGCCCCTTTCCCTTGCCATCAGCTGGGTAAGGTCAATCGGGAAGCCAAATGTATCATATAATCGAAATGCAAAATCGCCATCTACAATCTTTGCTTCTGGGTGTATCTGAAAATATTCTTCAAATAATTTACTTCCGGCTTCGAGCTTCCGGAGGAATGATTTTTCTTCTTGCGCCACTATCGTTGCGATAAAGTCTTGTTGTGCCTTGATTTCGGGAAAAATATCTTTAAACTGCTCCGCAAGGACTGCTACCATTTCATACATGAAGGGAGTATTAAGCCCAAGGTACTGAAAAGCATAGCGGCTAGCTCTTCTTAATATTCTTCTTACTACATATCCCGCTCCTGTGTTGGAAGGAATCTGCCCATCTGCAATAGGAAAAGTAACGGAGCGAATATGGTCCATAATTACCCGAAAGGCAACCTGCTCAATAGCAGAGGCAGACTGATACTCCTTTTCCGTCTTAGCTTCAAGAAATTTTTTAGAAGGGAGAAACACATCTGTATCGTAGGTTGAGCTTTTGCCTTGAAGTACCATACACAAACGCTCAAAGCCCATGCCGGTATCTACGTGCTTGGCTGGTAGCTCCACAAGGCTAGTGTCTGCATTTCGCTGGAACTGCATAAATACATTATTCCAAATTTCTATTACTTGGGGGTGGTCATTGTTCACCAAGTCTTTACCATTGATAACCTTCCTTTCTGAATCTGGGCGGCAGTCCACATGTATTTCGGAGCAGGGACCACAAGGACCTACTTCTCCCATCTCCCAAAAATTATCTTTTTTAGACCCATAAATTATTCGGTCTTCGGCTATCCAATTTTTCCATAAATTGTATGCCTCACTATCTGGAGGGAGGTTATCCTTGGTATCTCCTCCAAATACGGTTACATACAATCTGTCTTGAGGAATGCCAAATACGCCAGTCAGTAGTTCCCACGCCCATTCAATTGCCTCTTTTTTATAGTAATCACCAAAAGACCAATTCCCCAACATTTCAAATAAGGTATGATGGTAGGTATCATGCCCTACATCTTCGAGGTCATTATGTTTACCCGAAACTCTCATACATTTTTGAGTATCGGCTACTCTTGGATATTGAATGGCTTTTATACCGAGAAAAATATCTTTAAATTGAGCCATTCCCGAATTGTTAAACAAAAGAGTAGAATCATCTTTCACTACAACTGGAGCCGAAGGGACTATTTCATGCCCTTTAGAGCGGAAAAAATCTAAAAATTGTTTGCGTATCTGATGAGAAGTCAACATTATTCAAGCGATTATTAAAAAAACCAGATAGGTTCAAGCCGCAAATTTCGTAAAATTTACGGGTTTTATGGTGTTTTTTTTTATAAAAAAAGATTTTTACTAGTATCTATTATATCTTATATTTCTATGTGATATAAAGTAAATAACCCTTGTTTTGAAAATCATCAATGATTGATAATAATAAGTATGAGGGAATAAAAAACCAAGAAAATATTTATCTGTTAAAATATTGGTTATTAATTATATAACCTTGTTATTCGCTATTTAAAGTTTAAAATTAATCACTCATCACCACCTAAATAAGCCACATAAAAAAACTCCCTCCGATAAAAACGGAGGGAGTTCCTTAGCTTTATATCCTTTCGGGCTTATTCGATGATTAATTTCTCGGAGGCAGAACCTAAGGAGGTTGTAACTCTTAAGAAATATAATCCAGAAGCCAGATTAGAAACATCTATCTGTGTAGTGAAAGAACCTGTATTTTTTGCAGATTTACTCAATAGCACTTGACCATTTACAGACACAAGAGAAACGGTTACATCATCAGTATTATTCAGTGTCATGCTCACGTTCAATACATTCTTAGCCGGATTAGGATAAGCTTTGAAGTCAGAAACGCCGATTAAAGCGTCAGTAATATTAACAAGGATACCGGAAATATTTTGGGTGATAGTATCCATACATCCGTTTTCATCTTCGATGATGATAGTCATTGTTCCGCCGGGCAATCCAGATTGGAATGCTGTAGTACCAGGGTTATTAGTAGTAATCGGAACAGAAGAACCACCAGATGTCATAGACCAAGAATAAGTAAGTACACCGGTTCCACCAGAAGCATTCACGGTACAAGTACCAGACCAGGGTCCTGTCATGCTTGCAATACCGTTAGGGGTAGAAGAACCCGTAGCTACAATGGCAGAGGGCTGAGTAATTGTTACACTATTAGATACCTCACAACCATTTCCGTCAGTTACGATATAAGAATAGCTACCAGCAGCAAGTCCTGTTACTACGGTACCTGTTCCTGTTCCAGCAGGAGTCCATGTTACATTTGTTCCACCAGAACCACCACTGATTAACAAAGAGATAGAGCCGCTTCCGTCAGCATTACAAAGCAGGTTCCCAGCACTTTCGGTAACGCTGATTGCAGGAGGAGCGGTAAGAGTTACTTGTCCGATAGTGATACACTGCCCACCGTCAGTTACAGTATAGGTATTTACTCCATTAGGTAAGTTGGTAGGGTTTGTGCCGGTAGCACCAGAAGACCAAACCACACTATAAGGAGCAGTTCCACCAGTAACAGTAAGAACGGCACCTCCGTTAGAAGTATTAAAACAAGTAGGGTTAGTAGTAGAAGCTACTGTAACTACCGGAGCATTTAAGTTAGTGATGATTACGTCAGAAGTAGTCATACAACCCAAAGAATCAGTTACCATAACAGAATATACCCCTGCCCCTAAGTTTGAAATCATACCGTTAGAATAAGGCACATTTCCTCCTGTTGCATTGGTTACAGAAACAGAATATCCGCTAGGTGCCGGAACGCCACCTGTAAGTGTGATATTAGCAGAACCATTATTTTGTCCGCAACCTGCTGGAGTGATGGTAGAAGAAATTGCTATCGGGTTAGAAGCACAATTATAGAACCAAATCGGGTCTTCATCTGCATCTGCACAATCGTAGCTGATATCCATGAAGTAGTGAATCGTAACTGGGCTAGTCATATTTGTGAGGTCAGAAAAATCTACTACCGTAGTAGGTACTGTATATATCTGCCCGCAAGAAGAGGCAGAGGTAGCAGAGAATACATATTCAGAAGATTTGGGCTGACGCGCTTTGGTTGCAAAGAATCCATCGTCAAAAGTCCAATCTATATTCTCTGAAATCATATTCGCATCTACATCATAGAATGCTCCCCAAAGATTAGGGGCAGTATTTTCGTTACCGCCGATTCCAGTAGTATCAGTATCACTCCAAGTATAGAAAATTTTATCTCCTTCGATTGTACGCGCAAGGTGAGTAGGTATGTCAAGAGAAACTACGTTAGAACCGGAACCTAAACTTTCGCGGAAAGTATTGATACCAGAAACCGTAATCATATTCCAATCTCCCCAAGGGTCAATCGTAATGTCCATTAACTGCATACCGAAACCAGAAGATATAGAATAAGCCGTTGGGCTAGCAGTACCAGAAGAAGCAGGACCAACTACGGCAAGAATATGGGGGTTTCCGTTTTTATCTACGGTAAGGTCGCAATTGAAGCCTGTAGTTACGGTTCCATTGCTGATAGAAACCCCTGCGGTATCCACCCACTGCATTACATAACCTTGAAGTTCGGAGAATACGTTGATATCCACCTCATAAGGAGCCATCCACGAATCTGTATTAAAGTCATATTCCCATATAACCGGCTGGTAGATAGAGTCTCTGCCTCCTACCATATCTCCTAGTGCACAAATGTAGCCTTTTTTCCCGTCAGGAGAGAAGGCGATATGCTGGTCTGTCCAATGAGATGCACCGTCCACGGCGACGTTCCATGTAGCAGTAATTGTATCATGGAGTGTCCATTCTAATTTTTGAGTAGTGGCATTGTACATACCTTTGCTCACATAGAGGTTGTCATCAGCGGCATCAGAAGTATTTTCTACTTTCCAGAAGATATTGCTATCATATCCTTGTGTAGTTCCTTCGGAAGTGAATAAAGTATTACCTTGATTTACATAATCTTCTTGAGTAACGCTGAAACCGGCAGCACTTGTAAGGCTACTGGTAACAGTATTAAGGAGTCCCCCTGCCCAACCGGAGCCAGAGATGTCCACGCATGGCGCGCTTACATGCCATTTCAAGTCATTTACGGTCGGGTTAGAGGCTACAGCAGTGTACAGATAATTATCTGGATAACGTCCTAAGCCTAATTGTTGAGCGTCCACATTGGTTACCCCAATACCAACTGTCCAATTTTGACCAGCATCTGTAGAAACAGAGTAACGGAAATGACCGCTATTTCCTCCTCCGTAAGTTGCGGGGTCCTGACGATTACCAAATGCAACGGCATTTAGGGTTGGTAAACAAGATATTTGTTTTTGTCCCGCAAGTGCAGCATAACCATAAGAGTTAGGAAGCACAAGTATAGGAGTACTAGTGACTGCGTCTGTACCCATATTGCCGGTATTGGTATTTTGTACCAACGGGGCAGTACGGTTTGTACTGCTAACCGAAGCCGGTTCGATGGGCATTACGCTTTGGGTTACATTGCCCAAATCACCCCGAAAAATAACTTTCTGGTTTTGAGCTGTAACGCTGGTTCCCACAAGGAGAGAAGTTACGATGACTAATAATTTTCTCATGATAAATTTAAAAAAATATAAAATTGATAAACTATGGTGAAAGTCTGCGAAATTACACCTTTTTTTATAATCCGTGCAAATTTTCTAAAAAAAGCAGTTATTTTATGTAAGAAAATTTTTGTACACTTGGGAAATAATCGCAGAGGTTGCTTCCGTTTCAAAGGATTTGGCATTTGCCTTAAAGCTACAAGATTCCTTTGTATCAGAGGTTCATATCTTTCCGTGTCGGTACAATTTGTTTACCTAAAACGTCCGATTTACCTTTTAGAGCAGGAACGAATAAAGGAGCTATATCGTTGCTAAGTACAAAAAAAGCAAGGCAGAAAACTATATTTTCCACTTTACTTTTTACTTAATAGGGGTGGTTACAGCATAATTACCCATTCGTATGGGTCATAAATCTTACCTGTTTGAATGCCATATAGTTGCTTATATAACCATGAAGATACTGGTCTTTCTTCGGGAAGGTTCATGTCTTTACCCCCAAATCCGATTTTGGCTATAGGGGCAATAGTGGCAGCTGTACCTGTTCCGAAAGCCTCTCGTAGCGTTCCTTGCATATAGGCATCTTGTATTTCATAGATAGACACCCTACGTATTTCTATTCCGTTAAGTCCAAGTGTATTATAGCTGTCTTTGAGTAGCTTTATGACACTATCCCTAGTTACTCCCCCAAGTATAGTACCGGTTGGGAGAGGAGTTACCACCACGTCATCAATGACAAAAAATACGTTCATCGTTCCGCATTCTTCTATGTATTGATGAAGGCGGGCATCTAACCAAAGTACATTGTCGTAGCCCTGATTTTTGGCGAGCTTATCTGGGAAAAGAGAGGCTGCATAATTTCCGGCGGCTTTGGCATTCCCCATTCCTCCAATTGCGGCGCGGGTGTATTCTTTGGTTGCAAGTAGTTTTACAGGGTTCTTGTAATAAAAGCTAACCGGACAAGTAAAGATTACAAAGGTATAGGATTCAGAGGCTTTTACCCCAATAAACTCATCAGTAGCAAACATGTGCGGGCGTATGTACAATTGCCCTTTGTCGTTTTGAGGAATCCATGCTTTATCTAAATCAATTAATGCTTTAAGCCCATCTATAAACAAGGACTTAGGGATTTCGGGCATAGAAAGACGAGAAGCCGAGTGATTCATTCGTTTCCAATTTTCCTCCGGACGAAAAAGCAAAACTTCGTCATTATCTCCGCGGTAGGCTTTCATTCCTTCAAAAATTGCTTGACCGTAATGAATTGCGGAAAAGCTAGGACTTAACGGAATTTTTCCATAGGGAACAATTTCAGGAGTTTGCCATTCTCCATTTTCATAGTGACAGATAAACATGTGGTCACTGAAGACCTTTCCGAATCCTACATTTTCCATGTCAATGTTGTTCAGGCGAGAATGCCCTATACGTGTGATTTTTATATCGGATTTGTTTTGTTGAATGATGGGGATACTCATACTTAAAATCAAATTAAACGGTAATATATTATGTTGAAGTAATTGCAAGTTAGTTTATAAAAAAGGATTTGTACAAGCCTTTATAATCAACCCAATATTAATGGGAGGTGTGTTTAAATATCTGAAAATCAATAGGTATCAATTTACTCCAAGTAAGAATACCTCAAAAATAAGTTCGGAGTTTTCAGGGATTGAGCCGACTTTTCTAGCTCCATAACCCAAATCGGGAGGAATCCGAAGTATGGCATGGTCTCCTACTTTTAGCTTGGCTATTCCCTCGTCCCAACCCTTGATGACCTGCCCTTTCCCTAATGTAAAGTCAAAAGGCGTTCCTCGGTCAAAGGAAGCGTCGAAAACCTGCCCGTTTTTTAGATAGCCTCTATAATGGACAGTAACTTTTTTACCCGCTTCAGCAGCCTTTCCTCCTCCAGAGCGGAGTAGTTGAAATCCTAGACCGGAAGCGGTCTTTTCGTTGGCAAATTGTGTAAGTTCGGCTTCGGTACGTTTAGTTTCGGTGATTTTTTTAATGATACCTTCGGTTTGGGCTGTATTCCACCCCGATAGGGCAGATTGTATAAAAAGTATATCTGTTGCGGATAGTTTAAGGCTTTTATTTTTAGCAATTTCTATCAATAGGTCTTCACCAGAAACCCCCTTAGGGGTTGTGATTTGTTTGTATTTTTTCCCATTGACCGCTTTAAAATAAAATATCTCACTTCCGTCTTGAAATTGGGCGCAAGCTCCCGGAAATTTTGGGTTCTCTGCACAAAAATCTTTTTTAAAGCCTGGTATCTCCTCACACTTGGAGGCAGTCTGGGCAAAACCGAATACCCCTGATAGTAATACTAAAATTAACAATAACGAAGTCTTTTGATTCATAATAACGCTGTATTTGAATTACACAAAAATTCAACAATTTATGTGTAGTACAAAATTAGGTCTGTTTTTGTTTTGTGAATCGTTAAGAAGGGCTGTAGAAATTACTTTTTTCTTCCTTACCCTTAAATCGAACAAGGATGTTATATTTTTCATTTTTTGTCATAGGCTCTGTCGGAATTTTGAACAGATATTGCCCTTTTTTATTCCTTAGCTGTCCTTTAATCCAGATTTTTTGCCCTTTGGTGTCTATTAGGTGTAGCTCTACATAGCCTGCTACATTAATATCATAATTAACTTCTACAAAATTTCCGTTAGCCGAAATACTCCCTAAATAGAGGCGTGGCTCTTCATAATAATCTGAAACTTGTGCTTGGGCGCAAGTAAACCCGGTTATTATGCCGGTACACAAAAGAAAAAATAAAATAAAATTTTTCATAAAAATTAGCTTAATATATCTACAAAGTTATTTTTCAGTAAGTACTGATTTGAAATTAATTTATAATATTATTTTTAGTTAAAAATATGATAAACAATTATTTATGAAGACTAAGAACTTATCATTAAAAACTAAGAACTACTTACATCGTATATCTTATCTGTAGCACTCGTTCTTTAGCGGACAAATATCCGATTTTTATTTTTATTTTTTCAGAAAAGAGGAGATTCTCCATTTTTTTACCCATATTTTTAGGTTTTCCAAGTTAGCAATTGTTGTGGCTTCGTGCGTTTGAACCAGAACCTCTGCTTCTGGGTACCGTTTCTTATTACAGTTGTTCCCGAAAATGACAAACCACCCGAAAAGACAGGGAGCAAGAATAGAGTAAAGGATACCTTTAAACCTCTCTCCAACCAAGGCGAATGCCGAATATATAATATAACGGGAGAGAAGCCCTATATGGTCTATCCAAAGGTTTTTTTTAGTAAAAAGATATTTTAGGCATAAAAACTCACTATACACATATCTAAGGCGGCGCCAAGGGTATCCAATTGTGTTTCGTTTTCAAATTTAAGTCTTTCATTCACTACGGTTACATACGATACAAGGTTTGCCAAATTCTGATTATTTTGGGAGTTATTTGCCTTTTTGCTTGGAATATTAGATATTTCCATAGGGATATGCGGTTTACAGCTCCATTTCACTATACAGCCGGGTGTGATGTTTCGCTTTGCTTAACATGACAGAGTAGGGGAGACTTATTGGGTTGTCCTAGTGATTTTTAACACCTTGCCCTACCGAATATTTTAGGTATATTTTTTATTTAACGGATAATCTATACTTTTGCCGCTTATCTCAATAAGGATTGGATACGCTAACCAAGAAGAATAAATATGAATCGCCGTGAAGCAATAAAAATAACCGGATTGTCTGCCTTGGGAGTTATGTTTTCGCCCCGTCTTGCAGCCCAGAGTTTTTTACCCACTGTGCTTAAAAGAGCCGATTTTGGGAAAGATTTTTTGTGGGGAGTGGCTACCGCTGCCTATCAGATTGAGGGGGCATGGAATGAAGACGGAAAGGGTGCTTCCGTATGGGATACTTTTTCTCATAAAAAGGGTAAAATTAAAAATGGAGAGAACGGGGATACCGCTTGTGATTTTTATCACCGTTATGCCAAAGATATTGGGTTGGTTAAAGAAATGGGCTTTAGGGTAAAGCGATTTTCTCTTTCGTGGAGCAGAATTATGCCGGAGGGAACAGGTACAATCAATACAAAAGGGGTTGATTTTTATCATAAGGTGATAGAGGAGTGTTTGGTACAAGGCATAGAGCCTTGGATTACCCTTTATCATTGGGATTTGCCGCAGGCACTAGAAGATAAAGGAGGTTGGACAAATCGTGAGGTAATACAATGGTTTTCGGAATATGTAGATTTTTGTACCCGTACTTTTGGGGATAAGGTAAAAAACTGGATGGTACTGAATGAACCGGCTGCGTTTACGGCTCTGGGCTACTTATTGGGGATACATGCGCCGGGTAAAAGAGGCTTCAATAAATTTGTGGCGGCGACACATCACGCTACGCTCTGCCAAGCAGAAGGAGGAAGAATCATTCGAAAAAACGTAAAAAATGCCAATATAGGCTCCACATTTTCTTGTAGTTATGTACAACCCTTTAAAAATACAGAACCCCATATCAAAGCCGCTGATAAGATGGACGCATTCCTAAATCGGTTGTTTTTGGAGCCGGCTTTGGGGTTGGGCTATCCTTTTGAAACGGTCCCTATTCTCCGCAAAATCAAAAAGTTTATTCAAGATGGGGATATGGAAAAGCTGGCTTTTGATTTTGACTTTATTGGTTTACAAAATTATACTCGCAATATTACCCGCTTTAATCCTTTTATTCCCGGTATATCCGGACTGGAAGTGCCTGCCAAAAAAAGAAATGTTCCCTATACAGATATGGGTTGGGAGGTTTATCCGGAGGGAATTTATCATTTGTTGAAGAAATTTGCTGCATACAAAGGGGTAAAAAAAATAATTGTAACTGAAAATGGGGCAGCTTTTCCCGATGCCGTTCAGGATAATCAGGTTCAAGATGACCAAAGAATAAAATTTTATCAAAAATATTTGGAAAAAGTACTACAAGCAAAGCACGAAGGAGTTCCCGTTGAGGGCTATTTCGTTTGGTCGCTCATGGATAACTTTGAATGGGCAGAAGGCTTCCGTCCGCGTTTCGGTTTGGTCTATGTAGATTTTTTAAGCCAGCAAAGAATAATCAAAAACTCTGGTTTATGGTTTAAGTCTTTCTTAAACGAATCCTAAGCCCGGCGAGGATTGTTAATATTTCGGCTGTTTTATACTAATTTAAATATCAAATGATTATAAAATTAAAAAGATTATATATACCTCTACTGCTCGTGATAGGTTTAAGGTTAAATGCTCAATCTATATCGGCTACCTCTATTCAGGATTCGGAGCAGGCGCGGTTTGAGGCGCAGGTTCGTAGAGATACTGCACTATTAAGGTTGCTTATCGATGGTTCTCTTACTTATTATCATTCTAATGGATTAGTTGAGACCAAAGAGGAATTTATTCAAAGCGTCGGAAATGGTAAAATCCGCTATAATAAGATGTCAAGAACCGGAGAAATAAATATCAGAAAATATGGAAAAACGGCAGTAGTAACCGGAATCGTTGCAGTGGAGGGGTCGTTAAAGGATAAACCTTTCGATATTTCTCTACGCTATACTTCTGTGTATTTGAAACAAAAGAAATATTGGAAGTTAATCGCTTGGCAAAGCACAAAATTATAGAGAGATTGCATAAAATCAGGGTATTTAATGCAGGCATTCCGAATATGTTTTTTTTAGATTCCGGAATTTATCCTATTTTTGGCGGCTGAAAACGATTAAGTAACTAAATAGTCTTATATATGAAAAAAAGTTTATTATTATTATTATTTTCTGCCTTGCAGGGATATTTGTTTGCCGAATATAACTACACACTCCGGTGGGATAAACCAAACACGCATACCTATTGGATAGAAATGGAGACCGCACCCCAAGGAGAAGCTACTACGGAGGTGAGAATTGCGACGTGGAGACCCGGAAGGTATATTGCGCAAGATTATGCCGCAGCAGTAGGTAACTTTACTGCTACGGACGAAAAGGGAAATGTTCTAAAATACATCAAAACGAATAAAAATACATGGAAGATTTCTCACGGGATTATTTCCAAAGTTAGAATTAAGTATTCTTATTTTGCTAATAATGAGGATGCCGGATCGAGTTTTTATACAGAAGGACAAGCATATTTTAATCCTATTAACTGCTTTATGTATGTACCGGATAGGCTGGAAGAAGAAGTAACTTTAAATGTGCCTGACCTCCCCAAAGATTGGCAGGTTGCCACCGCTCTTACCCCCACAAGAGACTTTCGTGTCTATAAGGCTTCTTCTTTCCACGAATTTGCCGATTCTCCTACCGTTTTTGCAAAAAAAATGAAAAGACTGATGTTTAGAGTAGGGGAGGTTGCCTTTTTTGCGCATTTTCAAGGCGATTTTAAAGGGGGAGCAGAGGTAGATTCGGCAATCGTATCTGGATTAAGAAAGGTGGTAGCCGAACAAGGCTCCGTATTTGGCGGATTTCCGTTCAAGTCGTTTCATTTTATATACCGGCTCTTAGACTTTGACATGCGTCATGCGGTTGAACATGCCAATTCGACCTCTGTAGCACTTCCTGCTAAAGTAACTCAAAGCGTTGCAAACGTAACGGGTGGGATTCTTAGCATCTCTGCTCATGAGTTTTGGCATGTGTGGAACGTAAAAAGAATCCGCCCCGCAGCACTCTTTCCGTATAGCTATGATTCTGAGCAATATACAGGGCTACATTGGTTTACAGAAGGCGTAACAGACTACTATTCAGTACTTTCTATGACCCGTTCAGGGGTTATTTCCGAAGCGGACGGGCTTAGAATATTAGGAAATAATATGCAAAATATTGATAATAATTATGCGTACTCTCAGATTTCTCCGGTTTATTCCAGCTTCGATAGTTGGCTTGGACCTTCGGCTTACGCAAATCCTTTTCTTAAAAACTCATTTTACACACTTGGGCAAAGGTTAGGGTTATTAATAGATGTAAGACTAAGAGTGCTTACAGAAGGCAAAAAATCCTTAGATGATGTGTTCCGTTATTTATATGAAAATTACTATGAAAAAGAACTTGGGCTTCCAGAGGAAGGGGTTGAAACGGCGTTAGAAGCAGTAAGCGGCATCTCATGGCATGATTTTTTTGAAAAATATATT
>CAUJFT010000215.1 GCA_963169475.1 Bacteroidota bacterium
CCACCAAGGAAGCCCTGTCCGTTATTTAACATTTCGCTCGCTGTAAACCAATAGCCCAAAGGCTTGGAATTAAAAAACTGTGGGTCTAAAGCGTCTGTATTAATCCAATTTGTACCATTTAAAGGCTGCCCCAATGCCTCACGAAGTTTTTTATCAAATTGTGTTTGTAGGGCGGCATCATAGGCAATAGGATAAATAATCGTATCTTGGAACTCTCCATCTTTAACTACATAAGAGGGATTATCTCTGTTAATACCTTGGAGCTGACGGTTTGCATACAAACGGGCATAATTCCACATTGCACTTGCACCAAGGTTATAGTCTCTTTCTACCCTTTGCTCAAACTCAAATCCTATTTTTAAATTATGACGTTTGATTTCGGCAGTTGCTTGTCCTGTAAGGCGGAATTGCTCTTGCTTACGGTTACGATAGGTTCCATATTGAGCGCCTAAGCCGGTAAACATCTGATAGATTTGGTCGGGTCCATCTCCGTTTCTATATCCGTTAAAAAAACTTAATAAGTTAGGGCTTCCAAGGTCATTCAGCGTAACCCCAAAGTCAGGAAGAAATACTCCATTATTGGCAACATAATCAAAAATGTAGCGATTTGCATTGGCAAGTACCTGATTATTGGTATTAGTGCCGTCAAACGCTAGATTAGAAAATCCATAGCCTACATTTTCCCAATAAGGTCCAGAAGAGATAGGATTATTAATTGGGTCGGTTACGTATCTGAAAACAGGGTTGCGGTCATAGGTCATTTTTCCGATATAGCCGTAGTCCCACAGACTGCTCTGGAACGTTTTATGCTCAAATTGCCTTTGGAACAAAGAATAATCTGCTTGAAGCGAATAGAAAAAGTTTTTCAATACAGAATTAGCCTCTCCTTTGAAAGATTGTTGGAATCTTACAAATGCTCTGTACGAGCCGCCGGTATATCTTCCGCCAGGATTTGGGGAAAGGAGCATGTTTCTAAGGCTCCAAGTACCTGCATTACTATTAAAAAGCTCGGCAGAACCTCCGATTTTAATGGCTATATTTTCTGTAGGCTGAATATCTATTCTTCCAAGTGCGCGAATATTTATATCCTGATTATTGATTTTGGTCTTAGTCTCTATCAAATCAGAACCTTTAAGATAGTTTCCTGTATTCACGAAGGTAGTCAGAGAAGGATTATAAATCATGGGATTTGCTTGCAAATCTGCAAGTTTTGCGGGGTCTAATTTATAAATCCCGAAATAAGCGGGGTCTGCGTCTCTATTGTAGTCATATTCTCCACTTAGGAAAAATCCCATTACAGAGCGTTTATAGCTTAACTCCGGTCTATCCGGGTCAGTAATTGTTTTTTTCCAGAGGGGACCGGTTAGATTTACCCCTATAAGATTTCTACCATAAGCATCGAGAAGCTCACTCGTTACAAGCTCCATTCCTCCGGACAACTGATTGGCCGGGCTTGCTGTGGTAATAGAAATTACCCCTCCCGTAAAGTCTCCGTATTCAGAAGGGGTTCCTCCCGTAATGATTTGCATTTGTCCAATTGCAGACTGGGGCAAGTTGGGGGAGCCTCTCACTTTCACTCCGTCCACGACATACATTGTACCTCCTTCACGCGCGCCCCTGAAAGATAGTGAGTTATCGCCCTCATCAGATTGGAAAACTCCCGGAGTAGTAGAGGCTATGGCGTTAATATTACGAGAACCTCTGTCTCTAATTTGCTTGCCGTCCACAATAGTACCTTGTGCGCTGGGGTCTTTTTCAAAAATGGGGACTTTCCAGCCTACAATAATTACAGAATCCGTCTTCAACTGCTCTCCTTGGGGAAGGCGAATCTCCAAGTCCCTTGTTTGCCCAGCAGCAACCGTTACATTTGTAACTTTGATGGTTCCTCCCAATATGTCGGCTTGTACGTCATAGGTACCGGGGTCCACGGGCTGAATGCTATAATACCCTTGGTCATCTCCGTTAGCCCCGTTTACCACTTCCTCCCCCTTAAAGAGGGTAACGGTTGGGTATTGAACGGGATTGCCTTTATCATCGTACACGCGCCCGGAAATCTTACCATCTTGCGCCATGAGCATCGGTACAAATACGGTAAAAAACAACACAATAAAACTGACTTTTCGTAGCATATTCATCAATAGGCTAAATTGTTTTGGTGTAAAATTGGCGAAAAATACTAAATGAAGTTGGATTACTCCAAATAATTTATTTTTAATTCTGCAAAGATTAAAAAATATTTCTAATTATCAGGCATTTAGAAAAAGAATATTTTTTAATTCTACATAAAAAGGGGTATAGTCTTACACTTTCCTTTTTCAGGTTTCAAAACTAAAACAAATTTATCGAGCGCAATTACAGAAATAATATTTTAATTACACAGTTTTTTATTAACTTTACGATAATTTTAGCTTATTATAAAAAAAATAATCAATGGATATTATTTACGATATTTATAAAAAACTTAATAATCAAGAAATTAGATATATTAAGCAACTTTTTGCTAATGCTGTTTTTGAGTATGAGAAAGTAGGAGTATTATTTGAATTAATTACACAGTATCCAGAAGCAGAAGAAAGTTTTTATGCGGAAAAACTGTACGGCAAGCCAGTAGATAATACGTTTAGGGTTACTAAAACCCGTTTAAAGCGAATCATGGAAAATGTCATGCTAAATGACAAAAGCCTTACCGGGTATGGAACGGAGATTGTCAACAAACAACTTCAATTGAAAAAAAAGCTCCTTCAGTCAGAGATTTTATTGGGAAGGGGTGCTTACAAGGCTGGGAGAAACCTTCTTTTACAATGTATTGCTACGGCTAGGAGGTATAACCTCTATCAAGAGCTTTTTTACACGGACTTTTTACGATATAGGTATGAAAATGTGAGGGCTTCTTCCAAAGACTACAAATTACAATCAGAGCATATTCTTACCTTAAATCATAAGAATGCTGAAATCAATAAAGCACTTATCCTTCACTATTTTACTTCAAATTTGTTATTAAATCAATCTCTTTCCTATGAGGAATTAAAAACCGTTCGCGAAAAGATAAATATTATCGCGGAAATTGCAGCCTTTACTAAGCACCCCATTGTGTTTAATGCGCATTATCTAAGTGAAATCTATTATCTCCAAACCATAGGGGATTATGTTCAGGCTTTTGATTTCAATAGAAAGTATCTTGAATTAGTAAAAAATAATCCTGATTACTATACTTCTCCCAGAATTGCGAATGCCTATATTCAGACGGCGCAAGTAGCCTTACAGTTAGAAAAAATGGTAGAAGCTAAAGAGAATATCAGAACGGCACTTTCACTCTTTTCCCCTGATGAGCTTAATTATCTGGTCTCTAAGGAGGTAATATTTAGAATTTCTTTTTACGAAGATGATTATGCAGCGGCGGAGGCACTCATTCAAAAAGCCTTGATGCACCCCCATCTCTCGGCTTCTAAAATGCTGAATGCGCTATGGAATTATTTCTCTACTTGTGTTGCATTTCGTAAAGGAGACTATAAGGTAGTACTCAAAGTACTCAACGAAACATCTTTTCTTCTCAATGATAAGTATGGAAAGAATATCTATATCCGATTATTGGAAATGATGGCTTTGTATGAGCTAAACCTATTGGATACCTTAGACTCCAAAGTGCAGAATATTCGTCCCTTTATGCAGAAGCTTCCCAGAGAGGCTAAATTTACAAGGATAGGACTTTTGTATAGTTTAATTCAAAAATGGTACAAAACCGGGTATGATTTTGAGCTTGCCCGAAAAGACT
>CAUJFT010000216.1 GCA_963169475.1 Bacteroidota bacterium
AATCTATCCCTACCGTAAAGATTCCGTTTCGATAATTAGTCCCTGCATTAGCACCGAAGCCATACCGGAAAACAGAATACGAAGTAGATATTCCCATCGAGTTAGGTTTTTTTCCACCAAACCAAGGCTCCATAAAAGAAGCAGAAAATACGGTTGCTCCGATTGTACTTTGGAATGCAAGATTCAGTTTTTGTCCATCTCCTGATGGAACGGGAGACCATGCTTTTTTATCTAATATACGCTTGGTCGAAAAGTTATTGAAAGAAATTTGAAGCGTACCCGTAAATCCGGTTCCATAACGTTCCCCTGTTATAGGATTCACGGGTCTTCCACCCCACCCTCCTTGAAGTTGAAGTTGGTCGGAGGGCTTTTCTTCTACGATATATTTTATATCTACCGTTCCGGTTTGGATATCAGGGATAGGGATTACATTAATTTTTTCTTGGTCAAAATAGCCGAGTGCAAGGATTTCTCTTTGGGAACGAATCAGGTCTGAACGGCGAAATTTTTCTCCGGGTACAGTCCTTAGCTCCCTAAGGATAACGTAATCACTGGTTTTGGTATTTCCTTCTATAATTACTTTTCTGACAGTAGCTTGGGGGCCTTCCATCACTCTTAGTTCAAGGTCTATGGAGTCGTTCTCAATGGCCACTTCTATGGGGTCAATCCGAAAGAAAAGATAGCCATCATCTAAATACAGAGAACTTACATCTCCTCCGTCAGGGTTTCCGGAAATTCTTCTATCCAACTTTGCTTTACTGTACACATCTCCTTTTTTAATTCCGAGAACTTCCCTCAAGACTACGGCATTGTATTTGTAATTTCCTACCCATGCTATATTTCTAAAATAGTACTTATTACCCTCAAATATTTTCATTTTAATATTGAGCGTTTTATTATCATGATTTACTACGGTATCGAAGGTGATGAGTGCATCTCTGTATCCTTGTTCGTTATATGCCTCTACCAAAGCCTCTTTTGCTGTTTCGTACTTCTTCGGGATAAATTTGGAACGCGCCCACACTCTCCAGAATTTTTTCTCTTTAATCTCTTTTAACTTTCTTTTAGCCTTAGCATCAGTGAAGGCAGTATTTCCCTCAATGTCGATTTCATTGATTTTTATTTTTTTACCTCTGTTAATTTTTATTTTCACCGCCACTCCATTTTGAAGCACCTTGTCGGGTTCAGAAGTAATATCTACTTTTGTATCATAGAACCCTTTTTCTACATAGAAATTCCGGATAATCCTTTTAGCGGATTGAATTTTAGAATCTGTGAGGATAGTCCCGCGTACCATATTTATTTTGTCTCTAAGGTCATCACTTTGAGACTTAGTAATACCCTGAAAAGAATAAGAAGCAATTCTTGCTCTTTCTTTTACGTAGATTACAAGGAATACAAAATCTTGATTAAATTTTTCTGCTTCAATAGACACGTCAGAGAAGATACTTTCTTTCCACAATCTCTTGATTGCTTCTCCCGTCTCGGAGCCGGGTAGCGTAATCGGGTCTCCGGTATTGAGTCCGCTCATTTCTATCACCCTATCTTCGCTTGTATATTCTTGTCCTTTGACCTGAATCCCAGCGATAGTGAAGACCTTGGGATTTTTGGGGTCTATTTGAGCGTATATGGAGGTGGATAAGCAGCAAAAGAAACTTAATACCCACCAACGAACGTAATTTTGCATATATTTTTATATAGTTTTTTATTTTTTATCTCCTCCGATTAATTTTCCGATGATATTTGTTCGCTAGTTTTGCCAAATCGTCTTTCTCTCCTTTGAAAATCCAAAACTGCTTCAATCAAGTCTTCTTTTCTGAAATCAGGCCATAATTTTGGCGTAAAATACAACTCTGAATAAGCGATTTCCCATAGTAAAAAATTACTAATCCGTTCCTCACCAGAGGTTCTGATTAGTAATTCAGGGTCAGGGATACCGGAAGTGCTAAGGTGTTCGGAAAGCATTATTTCCTTAATTTCATCGGGTTGAATCTGCCCGTCCTTGACTTTTTTTGCGATTTTCACAATCGCCTCTATAATATCCGCTCTTGAGCCATAACTCAACGCTAGGGTTAGTGTCATTCTTTGATTTCCAGCAGTAATTTTCATGGCATTGGCAAGGGCGTTTTTACACTTTTGTGGGAGTTTATCAATTTCTCCTATGGCATTCAAACGAATTTGATTTTTCTGAAGGGTAGGTATTTCGGACTCAATCGTATCCATAAGTAATGCCATGAGTGCTTCTACTTCTATCTTAGGTCTATTCCAGTTTTCTGTGGAAAAAGCATATAAGGTTATATATTCTACCCCTAATTCTGCTGCGCACTCTGCGGTTTCTCTTACAGATTGAATGGCAGATTTATGCCCAAATACTCTGAATTTTCCCTTAGATTTTGCCCACCGTCCATTACCATCCATAATGATGGCTATGTGTTTAGGCAATTTTTTCATATCTACCTGCTGCTGGATTAAATCCATTGAACTGAATTTCTGAGATGAATAGACGATAAAAGTCGGCTAAGGGTTGTATTGATTTATAAAAAAACCATAGACTTACCCAAAACCGGCTACAAAGTTACTAAATTTCCCTGATGTAATGATACTATACCCATAAAATAAAAACAACGAGGAATCAGGTGTTTTTCTGATTTCTCGCTGTAAGAAGAAAAGCTACGTTAAATAATTAATATCTTCTTTTCATAGGCTTAAACTTGGGACATTTTACCCAATCAATAATATAGGAGGCGGTTATGCTTGAATAGATATACCAATCTGACTGTTTTTTATCTCCACGTATATATTTTGTAATGAAGAAGTTCGTATTATCACCCCTAAAAGAAAGAGAGGCGGCAAGGGGATTAGACTGCTGGAGTGCAACCAAATCTGGATAGCGTGTGCTTACATCATCGAGGTAGTCGGTAAATATTTTACGCCACCCGATTTCTAGGTCAATATTCCATTTTTTGCCGACCATAATGTGCGCGCCAGCTCCCATTGGAAGACAAACTTGCGTAAGTGCGTAAGGCTTAGGGTATTGTTTACCGGGAACACTTGGCAGGTAC
>CAUJFT010000217.1 GCA_963169475.1 Bacteroidota bacterium
AAAATTGCGGCTTGAGACTCCCTTACAGTGAGCTGCGCTCCCATTTTAATTTCTTTATCACTGTCCGGAAACTTCCATGTCAAGGTGTCACGGGTATTGTCCACCCATTCGATTACATCAATAAACTGACCAAAAATATTAAAAAGTGCCATTCTAAATGTTTTTAAGTGAAAAAAAAGAAAACAAGTGCGAAGATAATAATTGTTTTACTTTTTAACAAATATCATTCTTTGTTTTTAGGGTGAGTATGTTAAAAATAAATTATAAATATATTGATTACCAGATTTTTATTTGTTTTTTAAGCCAAAGATAAAGATTAGATTTTGGGTAACTATTATTGTGTTCACACATACTTTATGGGTGAATCGGATTTTCATACAAACCCTGCGAAGGTAAATCCTACGTTCTTTGCGTTTTTTTAGTGTGTCTTTGCATGAAATAAAAAAATACATGAAAATTTTTTGCCGTTTTTCACTTTTGAAGAAATAAATATTTTCAGTAAATTTTATGATAAAATTTGGAATTTATCACTAATTTTACCCTGAATTAGATTTTGTTATATTTTGAACAATTTTAGGTTATTCAAAGTGCTTTTAGGATAAAGATTTTACAAGGTGAACATATCTCGAATTGGCTTTATTTTGTGGTAAAATGTAATTGTTATCTTTTATTATACCCAACTTTATTAAATTTAAATACGTTTAGAGCGGCATAGTGTTTAGTTAAATTGTAATTATAATTTGGTTTGCAAGGGGTTGATAGACAACTGTTTTTGCAGTTATTGTAATCATTCCTGCAATTCATAAGGACATTGATATAATTTGTTAATTCTTTGGATTCAAAAAATAATATTAATTGTATGAATAAAAAACTACAAATCCTGCCTTTATTTTTACTGCTTTTTTCTCTTTCTCATACTCAAACATGGAATTGGGTCAATAAAATCGGAAGCTCTCCTTCTGATAAAGCAATCACAGTTAAGGTTGATACTGCCGAAAATGTAATTACTTCAGGCTATTTCAGCCAAAGTATAAACTTGGGTAATGGGGTAAATTTAGCCCCTTCCGGCTCCGGAAAGGAAGCCTTTGTAGCAAAATATAATAGCCAAGGAGTAGCACAATGGGCGATTGGAGGAGGACATTATTTCGATGATAGAGTGCTTGGTATGGATTTAGATGAAGAAGGAAACACCTATTTTACGGGAACCTGCTGGAATACTATTGAACTTGGAGGCATTGCCTTGTCAAATCCTCCAAATACCTGCTGCGACCAATGCTTTGTGTATAAGGCAGATGCTGCCGGAAACATTGTTTGGGGAAATATGGCGGGCGGAAACGGAGACGACCAAGGATTAGACCTTGTTACGGATAAAAATGGAAATAGTTATGTAGGAGGATTTATGAACGCCAATGGTACGATGATATTTGGGGATACGATGAATGTAATTGGTGTAAATACCGGAACACACGTTTATAATTATTGGGTCGGGAAAATTGATAGCGTAGGGGTGTGGAAATGGGCTGCTACTTTTGGGAACTTGCCGTGGGACCCCGTAGCTAATAAATACGTTGAAAGAGATATCGCACTCCGACTCGGAGACGATAATGATATTTATGTTACAGGTGGGTTTGACGGGACGCGAACCTTTGGGGATACTACCCTAACTTCGGTGGGAGGAACAGATGTTTTCCTCCTAAGAATGAGTACAAGCGGGGTTATTGAGTGGGCGGTATCGGGAGGCAGTGATGAAGATGATTGGGCAAATGGGGTGGCTACGGATAGTGTGGGGCATGTATATATCACTGGTGAGCATAGAGACTCTATGTATTTTGGTACTGTTCTGATTAAAAACTTCAAGAAAAGAGATATTTTTGTCGCTAAATTTGATGCAGCGAACGGGGCTTGTCTTTGGGGAAAGAGAGCGGGAAGCGATGAAGGGGGAGAGCGCGGGAATGATATTTATGCAGATAGAAATTGTAATGTTTTTGTTACGGGAGAGGTGGGTCCCAAAGGAAAATTTGGTAGCAATATTATGACAGACAGTATCGGCAACCCTCATCTTTTTGTAGCAAGAATAGACCCTGACGGGCAGTGGATGTGGGCTACTACGGGAGGAACTATTGATTCTGCGGATATTCGGAGCAATAGCATTACTGCGGGCAGAAATAAAAATCTCTATATCTGTGGTAATTTTAGAGGATATTCTGTATTTGGAGATAGCTCCTTAACCTCTGCGGGTAAAACAGATGGTTTTGTGGCTTGCTTGACGGATTTGGCTCCCTATAATGATTGCGATGATTTTATCCCTGTACCTTTTGTAAATGCACAAATACTCTCTATCGGCGCCCCAGTGGACAGTATTTGCGGGAATAAAGTATATCCGGAATTTTTGCTGACCAATATCGGAAACCTAACCATGACTTCCGCTACTATTGAATATACAATTGACGGAGGGATACCCGTAGTTTATACATGGTATGGGGGGCTTGACTCGTTAGAAACCGATATAGTAAACCTTCCCCCTTCCCCTATTACGGCCGGAGGTCATCTTATTCAAATTAAAATCACCTTAGCAAACGGAGGCAACGACACGGATACTACGAATAATGTTTTATCGGGTAATTTTTATATCATCAGCATTCCTACGATTCCTCTCCCTTATCTTGAAGGATTTGAAACCGGAACTTTCCCGCCTAACGGAATGACTTTATATAATCCCGATAGTGGGATTACTTGGGAGACCACTTCTGCTGCTGCTTTTTTAGGGGCTAATTCCTGTGTAATTAGAAATATCGCTAATAATGTTATCGGTTCAAAAGATGAACTCCGCTTACCTGCCCTCGATTTTAATATTTTCAGTAATCCTCAACTAAATTTTGACCTTGCGTATGCCAGCTTTACCCAAGGAGCTTCGGATACTTTAGAAATAATGATTTCCACAGACTGCGGAGAGACCTATCAAGTTATTGATAAATTATATGGTTCAAGCCTTGTAACTGCTCCTGCTACTACTTCGGCTTTTGTTCCGAATATTAGCCAGTGGAAGCATAAGGTTTATTCGCTTAGCAATTATGGAAATGTTCCTGCTGCCAAAATTGTTTTCCGTAATATTTCGGGGTATGAGAATAATTTGTATCTTGATAATATCAATATTTATGGTTACCCCGTAGATATTGAAAACGCTCATACCAATGAGCCAGAAGTAACTTTATATCCTAACCCTACTTCCCAATTCTTGAATATCCGCTATATTTCATCGCTTACCTCCGCTCCCGTAAAAATAGAACTCTACGATATTACGGGTAGGTTACTAAATACATGGAATAAAAATAGCGTTACGGGGAGCAATCAATGGGAAGTCAATCTGAATCCAATCGCAAAAGGTCTGTATTTTATGAGGTTCACTGAAGGGAACATAAGCACCCAAAGGCGGTTTTCTGTGAAATAAAAGAAGGTGCCTATAGATTAAATCAAATAAGTAGTGAATAGTAAAAAAAACGTGAATAATAATATTAAATGGTTTATAATCAATTTCTTAGCCTATAGTTATCTTTTTTATTTCTTTGCTCATTCATACTTAGTCAAAATTATAAAATGACATTCTTCCTAATTATACAGAGATTCAAATATGAGATTAGATTTTATTCTAAGCACAGACAGACTTTTAATTGAACCCTTGTCCATAAATGACAGTTCTTTTATTTTTGAGTTATTAAATTCAGAAGGGTGGATTAAATTTATTGGTAACAGAAACATTAAAACTAACGCAGATGCTACAACTTATATCCAAAATATTTTAGCCAACGAAAATGTTCATTATTGGGTAGCAAAATTAAAGGATAGCAAGGCATTAGTGGGAATAATTACGTTTATTAAAAGAGAATATCTGGAACATCACGACATTGGTTTTGCTTTTTTACCTGCTGTTTCAAAAAAAGGTTTTGCTTATGAGGCTGTAATGGCAGTATTAAATCAAATAATGAAAGCGCAAGGAGTGTCTCAAATCCTTGCAACTACAATTCCTGAAAATAATAGTTCTATTAAACTATTGAATAAAATCGGATTAGTATTTAAAGAGCAGATTGAAGTAGATAATGAGATAATTCATGTCTATGAAATTTCAAAAGATGAACTTCAAAAAAATATCTGCACAAAGCATTGACAAATACTAAGTGATGACGATAAAAAAATAATCCACTACAAAACTTGAAATAATTAAAATGTGGGATTTAACTACTTATTGGTTTGACTTTTCAATGGTTAGTTTTGTTTACGCCGTTGGAAATATTATTTTTGGTCACTTTGAAGAACATACCCCAAAATGGCGTAGAGTGTTAAAATATTTATTGACAATAGTGGTGATAGTTACAATTGTTCACTTTTCAAGCAGGACTTATGCCTACGGGCTTTTAGGGGTTGTATTTTTATATGCAATTTATGTTCACGGATATTTATTGCCTAAAAAAGGTATTAATGGCTTGACGGGAGAACCAAAAGATAAATATTACGAAATGAGGGGTTGGGACAAAGAAAAACTTAGGAAATAAAAACAATCGCTACGAATACTTTTACTCGCTATCAAAATTATCCACTAATGTGGTCATTATTCGCATTTATTTGTGGAATCCAAGACTGCGATTTCAAAAAATCTCTTTAACTTCGTACCCGATTTCAAAATTATTATTTTTTCAGGTAAAATCATGTCAAAACTAAAAACAAATCTTACGGGTACGAATCCAAAAAAGCCTGCCGTACAAGACCCGACTTCCGCTATTCCAAGTTGGATTTATACGATTATCTTGCCCGTCATTTTTCTTTTACTAATGGGCTTGTATTTTGCCGGTCCGCTCACAGAGAGTAAAACTATTTATCAGCATGATATTGTACAAAATAGAGGCATGGGTAAAGAGTTGAACACCTACCGCGAACAAACAGGAAAAGAGGCCCTCTGGACAGACGCTATGTTTGGAGGAATGCCCACATACCAAATCTCTCTTTTATTCCCCGGAAATCTATTTACTAAAATAGAGAAAATTATCACTTTGGGAATGCAAAGCCCTTATAAACAAATATGGATGTTGTTCTTAGGCTTCTTTGTGCTGCTCATGGTGTGTAGAGTAAACCCGTGGCTAAGTTTTATCGGAGCTTCTGCCTTTGCTTTTTCGTCCTACTTTTTTATCATTCTCCAAGCCGGGCATAATACTAAGGCGATGGCGGCTGCATTGATTGCTCCAATTGTAGCGGGAACTATTCTTTCTTATAGAGGTAAGATTCTTTCAGGTTCAGCACTTACTATTTTTGCATTAGCACTCCAAATCAATGCTAACCATATTCAGGTTACTTATTATATGGGAATTATCTTGATAGGAATTGCTGCCGCCGCCCTGATTGAAGCCATCAAGAAAAGCCCAGAAAATAATTTTTTTGATAATATTACTCCTACCCGTTTTGGGGTGGCATCAGCTACGCTTCTCCTTGCCGCAGGGCTGGCAGTACTTCCCAATATCTCCAGACTATGGACTACCTACGAATATACAGAGGTAACCATGCGGGGAAAAAGCGAGCTTTCTAATACTTACAATAAAAAAGGAGGGTTAGACAAGGAATACGCGCTTCGGTGGAGCTATGGAATCATTGAGACCTTTAATATTATGGTACCGAACTTATATGGAGGAGGGACAGGAACCTCTAAGTCGCAGTCTCCCGAGACCTACGACTGGCTGGTAAAAAATTATGGAGGAAAAGCCAAAGCCGATGAGGTTATCAAGCAAGTCCCCGCCTATTGGGGCGACCAACCTTTCACCTCCGGACCTACTTATATTGGAGCATCTATCGTATTTCTCTTTATCCTCTCTCTCGTGTTAGGTTTCCAGAAATTCAGTTCCGGTTGGGGATACGGAAAAATATTTACAAGCACGATTATAGGGGTTTCTCTGCTTGCCATTATGCTTGCGTGGGGAAGGCATTTCTCAATACTTACCGATTTGTTCTTCGACCACGTTCCATTATATAACAAATTTCGGGCAGTCGCCATGATTTTAATGATAGTGCAGTTTGTGATGCCCTTCATAGGGATTCTTGCCTTGAATGAAATCATCAAAAGAAAAGATGCCAAAGACGAAATTATGAAAGCACTTAAAACCGCCCTAATCATTACCGGAGGAATTTTACTCCTTATATTACTGATTGGAATGAGCACCTTTACCTTTGAGGGAGCTGAAGATGAAAGATTGGGCGCGCTAAAAGACGTACTTATTAAAGACCGCCAAAGTATGTTCTATATGGATACATTCAGGGCGTTGTTCTTTGTGTTAGGCTGTGGAGGAGCTATAGGATTAATGCTTGCCGGCAAACTCAAAAATGCAGCACTTTATTTGGTTCTTGGCGGATTGGTATTATTGGATTTATGGACAGTAAATAAACGATACCTCAATGATTCCGATTTTATCCCTAAATCTCAATATCAGGCAGAAATATCCGCAAAATCAGCTGCTGATGAATTTATTATTCGAGACAAATCTCACTACCGTGTGTTGAATATAGCAGGCTCTACTTTTAATGATGCCCTAACTTCTTATTATCATAAATCAGTGGGGGGCTATCACCCTGCCAAAATGCGCAGATACCAAGATTTAATAGAAGCCGGAATTCAACCCCAAACCGAATCCTTGGTAGAAAAACTAAAAAAGGGAGTAAATGATTCTTCTGCAAGACAAGCCTTTAATGCTGCACCGGTATTGAATATGCTAAACACTAAGTATATTATTTATGATGAAAAAGCACAACCTATTGTAAATCCTATTCCCCTGGGAAATGCTTGGTTTGTATCTGAAATAAAAGGTACCAATACACCCGATGAGGAGTTAAAGTCCGTAACAGAAATTAATCCCGCAAAAACGGCAGTCATCGGACCTGATTTCGCGAATCAAGTAAGCGGATTTACACCCGGAAAGGATTCTACTGCCTATATAAAATTATTAGAATATCAGCCAAACGGCTTAAAATATGAGTCACAAAATGCACAAGAAGGATTGGCGGTTTTTTCTGAAATATTCTATCCTAAGGGCTGGAGAGTTTTCGTAGATGGGAAAGAAACCCCTCATTTCCGCGCAGATTGGGTACTCAGAGCCATGAAGATTCCCGCAGGAAAACACAACATCGAGTTTAAATTTGAACCAGAATCCTACTATAAAGGAGAAACCTATTCTCTCATAGGGTCTATTTTTATCTTACTACTAATGGCTGGATTGCTTGCCGCAGAATATTTCTTAGGCAAAAAAACACTAAACCATAGCGCGTAAATAATTTCAGGTTTTTATTACCGGAATCCATGATTTTAATCTTAGCATAAATCAGCACGCCAAGGAATAGTGTTGCCTCCCTTATTGCATCAGGAATTTGGCATAATGAGTGCGTTTTTGATTTCTTCCGGTGATATACATTATTCCTCCGGTAGGGACATTACAGAATACGCTTTGCGCAGCACCCGGCGAGATTAAGCCGGAAAACAATTCGCGCCCAGATATATCTACGATTAAAACGGCAATTGTTTCAAGGCTACTAATCAAAAGCGTTTGGTTTTCTACACTTAATGAAAAAAGATTGGTTGCTATCGGTATAGTTGTGGGGTCG
Source organism: Bacteroidota bacterium (assembly GCA_963169475.1). GTDB lineage: Bacteria > Bacteroidota > Bacteroidia > J057 > J057 > JAAFHL01. Next base: position 7,633 of record CAUJFT010000217.1, read on the forward strand.
GCAAGATGTATTCCAATCACTGCATCTACTTCTGCCGCAATCTTTTCAGGTGTCTGGAACCGGGTGGCATCTTGTAGTTTTACAAAACGTATGCTGTTAAGCCCAATTTCTGCCAAGTCAAACCCGTCGCCTCCGCTTTGATAGATATCTTGATAATTTATTCCGCTTCCTCCATGAGTAGGAGTCCTCCCCGCAAATCCTATTCCGGTAATAGAATCATACGGAAAGGTAATCCAATTTTCACCGTCTTGGCTTACAGATACGATGAGCCACTCATCAAAGACTTGTCCTCCTGCATATTCAAAAGCGTTTTCAAAAACCGTAAAATCTGCCCCTTGTCCGTCAATTACATCTTGCTCAAAGGTTAGTACCAACCACCCGTTTCTCCCCAAAGAGACCACTTCGGAAGGCAGGGAAGCAGGAGTAGTATTCGTTACATTGGGGTTCACCGCACCCAATACATTGGAGGGAAAATAAGGAGCATCTTGTCCAAGCGTTTGACCTCCTCCAAAGGCATAGTCCACTACAGCGGAAGCCCAAGGATTTTGGCTTAGTAGCATTAGAGGGAATCCTGTAATTACAAAAAAAACAAGGAAGCCTCTATATTTTATTTTGTTTAGTTTTTTTGAAAAAATATTCATCATCTGTTAAACAATGTTTCGATTTTCGTAATTTTTAATACAAAGATATACTTATTTTGGCATCTAAAAGGCGGAATGTACCCAAAGCCGAAAAAATATTTATTGTGATACATGAATTTAATCGTACCTTTGTTTGTTTAATATAGATAAAAATATGAATGTAATAATCTTTGGTGGTTCAGGAAGAACAGGATTATATCTTGTAAATATGGCACTCGAACAAGGCTATAATGTTACGGTGTTTTTACGAAATACTCAAGGTTTTTCTATTACGCACCCAAACCTTCAGCTAATACAAGGAGATGTATTAGATTTACGAATAGTTTCCATGGCGGTAAAGGGGCAAGATGCCGTAATTTCTGCGATAGGAGAAGGGATTGACGCTGCCACAAAGGTCAGGTCGCGCGGAAGCCGAAACATAGTTGCCTCTATGCTTCATCATCAGCTAAATAGAATTATAGCCATTGCAGGTACAGGAGTACTCAATGCCGATGCTTCCGGCAATTTGATTATGAATAGCCCTTCGTTTCCTGAAATGTATAGACTTGTGGCAGAAGACCAGTTCTTGGTATATGATACTTTGAAGAACTCCGGACTACAGTGGACTTTGTACTGCCCGCCTTATATTCCAGATGGAGACCCCTCTGGGAGTTTTATTACTTCTGAAGACTTCGCGCCGGAAAATATGCAGAGCATCACTACCGGCGACCTCGCATTGAGTATCATAGATACCCTAAAAAATAATTCATTCATCGGAAAGAGGGTAGGAATAACGAATTTGAGTGTTTAAAAAAATGAAATCAATAGAGGGCTACCTTTCAGAACTATCGTGTCAATATAAAGCGTTATTGTATTTCCCCCTATTGGGAATGGGGGGTTTGTATTTTTGGTTTTATCAAGCAGGTAACCATCATTATTCAAAACTGATAACCTATACGATTGCGGGAGGGCTTATGTTACTGATGTTTTCGGGGACATACCTACTTTACTTTAAGTGTTTTAAAAAATGTTTTATCCGAATTTCTGAACGGAGTTTAATCTTTGCAGAAAAAGGCGGGGAGGAGACCGGCTTTTTAACATTAGACGCTCAAGCCATAGCGTTAGTCGCTCTTAGGACTGAAAAAGACGCTATTGTATATTTTTTTACCGTAAAGACCCCAAAAAATAAAGGATTAATTTTTAGAATACAAAATTCAAAGACAGAAAGTATCCTATTTAAGGAGACATTTATCAAGGCTTTTCCCGAAGTTGAGATTATAGAAGAATAAGGAATTGATACCATGATGAAGTACAAATAGACCATTCATTAAGAAAAAAGAACATCTCCCCGACATTTTTAGACAAGTAGGGGACATGTAATTACGTGTCTCCTACTTGCTCTGATAGACAAGCGCAAAACTCACTATCTTCATAGCCCAAGAGGTTCGGTTTTCTATCAAAACTCCGTAGCAGGCTATTATTCGATATAAACTACCATTATTTCAACCTCTAAGGAGTTTGGTGGGCGTAGTACATAGGGCAAACAGTCGCTATATTTATTGAAGGATTAATTTTTGCCATGCCTTTCCATTAGGAGTTGCAATTTGTATCCAATAAATTCCGGCTACGATATGTTCCAGATTTAGTTTTGTCTTTAATACAAGACTTGGAGCATGGTTTTCTTCTAGTAGTTTTCTCCCCTTAATATCATACAATCCTATGCTTGCCGAAATAGGAGTATTAAAGAAAACTTCTGTTTCAGCAAATCCTTTTGCGGGATTTGGCTTTATAGTCCAAGTCACAATATCATGATTTTTTGAGGCAATGCCAACAGCAAGTGGACAGAAACCAGAATCTTGTTCAGTACACCCGTTAGCATCTGTTACCCAGACATAAAACATTCCTGTGTCTATACAATTTATAGCACTTGTCGTGCCGGAGTTAGACCATAAGTAGGTATAAGGAGGCACCCCTCCTGTGGCAGTA
>CAUJFT010000218.1 GCA_963169475.1 Bacteroidota bacterium
TTATCGCAGATTTAATCGCTATTATCGGGAGTATTGATATTGTACTCGGAGAGGTGGACCGCTAAGCGGGATTGGCTTTGGAATCCTGAACTGGAGGATTTTTTACCCAATAACTATCCTCAGTAAGTAGTACTTCTAACATTTTAGTACGTATCAGACTAGCGTATTCCTCCGCTTGGTCTATCGTAAAGCCATGAGGATAAATAGGGTCTAAAAATTTGAGGGTAATATGTCCGGGTTTGACTTGCCATGACTTTACTGGCTGTAGCTCTTTGAGGTTAAGTAGAACAAACGGAACTATAGGTACTCCTGTATGAATAGAAAGCCGAAACGCGCCTAATTTAAACGGCATAAGCGGGTCAGGAGTGCGGTTTCGCGTACCTTCTGGCATTAGTAAAACAGAAACCCCTTTTTGTAAATTTGCCGTCATTATTTCCAAACTTTGCTGCCGACTCTCCCCACTCTCCCTATCTACAAGAATAGAGATTGTTTTAAATAAAAAACCAAGAATGGGTATTTTTACTATTTCCTTTTTTGCAAGGGGCTTCCCGTAAAAGTCAATAAATCTGCCCATTATTGCAATATCAAGCATATTGACATGATTCCCCGTAAAAATATAGGCTTTATCATTAGGGCTGATTTTCTCTCGTCCTATCATAGACATTTGGATACCCGTCAAAAATCCCCAAATCGTAAGGATTAGGTTATTGGCGCGGTAGCAAATTCTCAATTTTCCCTTATCTGAAATAGGAAGAAGAGACGCTATCACGTAGGCAATAAAAATAAAAATCGCAAGCAAAAAAAATAAAATTAGGGCATAGCCACTATAAAAAGAATAGATAAGTTTGCGCATTTCTCAAGGAAATTAGGCTACAAAGAAACGTCTTTTTGAGATAATATAGGAAAAATAATTTCACAAAAAAGCAAAACATGAGTAAAGCCTCCATTTGCCTCATCAGGCTTGTCTGAATTTTTTGTGTTTTGAGATTTTTACGTTAAGGCTATTGTTTGTTGGTTTTTAATAGGAAGTATTCTTTTTCAGACTAATTTTATATAATCTTCACTTTAAGTAGTGAATAGTTAAAAATGAATAGCGAATAATGATACTAAATAGCTAATAATCATGTATTTAATAGAAAAATGTTTTCTTAGCTTTTTACCCACTCGTACTTAGCAACACATTTAACTATCCGATTTATTCCTACCTATATAAGCCGCTCCGGTAAGTGCAAGGAGGAGAAGGAACGAAAGCACCTCGAAAGGGAAAAGATATTGAGTGAGTGTTTGAGTTCCGATGAGTGGTACGGTGTCTATCGGAGTGCTAAGAGAAATATTTGCTTTTTCCTTTATCCAAAGGCTTTGTTCCCAATCATGAAGACTGAAAATTCCACCCACAAAAAGCATAAGAAATAAAGGCACTACTATCCCCGTAACCGGCTGAATTAATCCTGTAAGTGGAGGTTGGTCGGCTTTTCGTTGGGTTAGCATAACGCCAAAGATAATTACTACTAATACCCCTCCCACATACAAAATGAGTTGGGATACGGCGGGGAAGTCTGCTCCAGAAAATACATACAGAGCCGCAATTCCAAACAAAACTACAAATAAAGCAAGGGCGGCATGTATTAGATTTCGGGTGAATGCCATCAAGCACCCCGATAATATTGTAATCCCCAAAAAACAGTAAAATATTAATTCCATCGTTATACTTTCCGCTTTTTTGTATTTTGAAAAGCAAAATTAAGATTATTTCTGCTACTTTTGTGAAAAACGTAGCACTTGCTATAAAATTAATGTGTTGATTGTAAATGGGTTTGTAAAAAATAATAGATAAAATATCTGATAATCACGATAATATATTCTAATAACCATGAAAATGATGATAATTTGGGTATAAATATCGGTCGTTTATTTCAGAAAGAGCAAAAAAAAATGAAAACTTTATTCTTGCTTTTAAACCTCGCCTTGGGGATATTTCCCATGCTTTTATATAGTCAAGCGTTCAAATACGAACTCAACAGCCTAAATGAGAAAGGCACATACGCAAATTGGACATTTGGTAGGGTAGGAGAGGAAGCATTTAATCCGGCAAAGGTCCCCGGTTGTGTACATACCGATTTGTTTCAAAACAAACTCATTCCTGACCCTTTCATGGGAGATAATGAAAAAAAAATACAATGGATTGTGGAAGTAGCATGGGAATACCGTGCCGAATTTATACTGAATGAATTTGAAAATTATTTTAAAAACTCCGAAGCGGATTTGGTTTTTGAAGGCTTAGATACTTATGCGGAAGTCTGGCTCAATGACCATAAAATACTAACCACTAATAATATGTTTAGGACATGGAAAACCCCTATTAGACCTTTGTTAAAAGTAGGGAAAAATGTGCTAAAAATCCGATTTTATCCGGCGGTATTAAAGGGTAAAGCACTAAAAAAAACCTTGTCTTATACGCTACCCGGAGACGAAAAGGTATTTACGCGAAAGGCTCAATATCAATATGGTTGGGATTGGGGACCCAGATTGGTTACTTGTGGGGTTTGGAAACCGGTCTATATACTTTTTTATCAGCATCTGGTGATTGAGAATGCTTGGATTTATCCTCAAAAAATAGACAAAGATACTGCCCGATTGATGTGTGAAGTTACTTGTAACTTTCCTTCCCGTAAGCTTCAACCCGCGACACAACTGAAACTAAAAGATGAAAAGGGAGAAGTATTGGGTACGCTGACATTCGATAACACAGTCGGCAAACAAGCGGCTTTTATTCCTTTTGTTCTTTCAAATCCTAAATTGTGGGAGGCGGATTCGCCTTTCCTTTATCCATTTACGGTTTCCGTTGAAGGGTATAATGGCTTTGGCGAATTGGTAGTTTATAGCAGCCTAACCCTAAAAGCAGGGATAAAGGAGTCGGATATTGTGCAGAAGCCAGATACTTTTGGGCGGGGCTTTTATATTGAAGTAAATAAAAATCCTATTTTTATTCGGGGAGCAAATTGGATTCCTGCTCATAGTTTTCCAAGTGAACTACAACCAAAAGATTATCTCCGTCTTTTGGTTGCTGCGAAGGAGTCTAATATCAATATGCTAAGGGTTTGGGGGGGAGGTATCTATGAGCCAGACATTTTTTATGATATTTGTGATTCTCTTGGGATAATGGTGTGGCAGGATTTTATGTATGCTTGTGCAATGTATCCCGGCGATAGTCTTTTTCTACATAATGCAGCAAAAGAAGCCGAGGAGCAAATTGTTCGCCTAAGAAATCATCCTTGTATTACGCTTTGGTGCGGGAATAATGAAATATCAGAAGGGTGGCACAATTGGGGGTGGCAGAAGCAATATCTTTATTCTTCGCGAGATTCCCAAAAAATTTGGCAAGATTACTTGACACTTTTTGAAGCGATTCTTCCAGATTTGGTAACAAAATATGACAATCGTCCCTATCACCCCTCGTCTCCCTCAAACGGCTGGGGAAGAGAAAAAGCCTATACCGAAGGCGATTTACATTATTGGGGAGTATGGTGGGGGCTAAAAGACTATCGTTCTTATATTGAGAAAACCGGACGGTTTGTATCTGAATATGGAATGCAGGCTTTTCCGGATTGGGAGACCGTAAAGACCTTCGGAAAATCAGAGGAAATTCATTTAAAAAGTTCTGCTTTCAGAAATCACCAAAAGCACCCCACAGGCTTTTTTAACTTGAGAACCTATGTTGCTATGGACTACCGATATTCCCGAAATCTTAGAAAATATGGATATATCACTCAACTCATGCAGGCAGATGCAATTCGTACTGCTATAGAAGCACATAGGAGGGCAAAACCCTATTGTATGGGAACTTTATATTGGCAGTTTAATGATTGTTGGCCCGTAATTTCGTGGTCGGGTATGGATTATTATGGGCGTTATAAAGCCTTATTTTACACGGTGAAGGAAGCATATTCTTCTGTGGCAATTTCTACCCTTGAAGAAAAAGATTCTCTCTCTATTTATCTACTTTCAGAGGCAAAATCGGCTCTAACAACAGAGTGGAAGGTAAATATTATGGATTTTGAAGGGCAGAGAATAGATCCCGAATTTTCTGTAAAAACAGAAACTCCTGCCGGCTTACCTGTACTTATATATAGAAAAGCTTTACCTTCTCTACAGAAATCTAAACCCTATTTTGTGGCTATTACCGCAAAAATATCGGGATACTCCGGAATAGATAGTTTGACGAAGGTGTTTTTGCCCGAAAAGCCCAAGCATATCCGATTCCCTGACCCGGAATTTTCTATTTTATCCACCCAAGATACAGAAGTGATTTGCCTTAAATCAAAACGTTTTGCTAAGGGGGTACATTTATACGTAGAAGAAGAGTACGTACCCTTTGAGAAAAATTATTTTGACCTTCCGCCGAATACTCCGGTTTATTTACGACTTCCGAAAGGGGTTTCTCTTTCAAGAATAAAAGTAGAAAGTTACCGATAAAAAGGACTAATTTTTTTGTTGTTTAATCCCATAATACTGAAAAATAAGCTCGAAAATATCACTTGAATCCCCATTAAAAGCGTAGTAAAGGCAAAAATTCCAATACGAAGTATAGAGGAGGGGTCTAATATTCCAAAGTGATGATTTGCCCAGAATTTAAGGGAAAAAATAGACACCCCAACTCCCATAAAACAAAGGATAATGCCGGTAATTAGTCCTTTTTCGAGGGTAAAAAAGTCAAATAGCTTGTAAAATTTAGGACTATATGGCAGAAACCCTTGTTGCCCAGCATAAATACGGGTTTTAAAATAAAACAAAATAGCCTGAAAACCAGATAGGAACATCAGGGAGGCATAAAGAAGGGTGGTAATATCCAAAACAGCAACCCCAATATCAATAGGGTTTCGGAGTAAAAGTAAGCCCAATACTAGTCCGATTAGCATCAAGGTTAATCCCGGATAGAGAAAAAGCCATGCCGGGGCATAAAGGCACATAAACCGCAAGTGTCTCCAACCGTCTCTCCATCTTCTTAAATGTGGGGGGCGACTTCTACCGTCAGGATAAAGAGATATAGGCACTTCGGTAATTGCGGTTTGTGTAAGCGTAGCTTTTACCACCATTTCGGTAGCGAACTCCATGCCAGTGGTTTGAAGCCCCCATGACTGATAGGCGGTTTTGCTAAAAGCCCGCATTCCACAATGAAAATCTCCTACGGGACTATGAAAAAACAATCTTCCTACAAAGCTAAGGACGGGGTTCCCAAGATACCGATTCAAAAAAGGCATGGCACCGTCCTTGATTCCGCCTTGAAAACGATTACCCATTACCAGTCCGTTTCCTTCCCGTAGCTTTTCCAAAAAGGGCGCGATTTCCAAAAAATTATAGCTGTCGTCTGCGTCTCCCATCAAGATGAATTTGCCATTAGCAGCCTCAATTCCTCCCATAAGCGCGCTTCCGTAGCCTTTCTCTTTTACGTCCACTACTTTTGCGCCCAAAGATACCGCAATTTTTTGAGAGCCATCTGTACTTCCGTTGTCCGCGACAACGATTTCTCCCTCAATCTCATGTACCTCAAATGCTTGTTTCGCCTTTTGAATACAGACCCCTAGCGTTTCGGCTTCATTCAGGCAGGGAATTACAATAGATAGTTCGGGTTTAATCATGTTTTTGAGTGGTGATAGGTCGGTAAAGTAGGGTATCTGCCACAAAAAGAACAATAAGAATGACCGTGTATAGCCCAAGCATCAGCACCGGCTCCCAGATGATTAATCCTCCAAGTAAGCCTAATATACTACCCAGATATTGTATATATTTGAGTTGTTCGTTCGTGGCTTCCCTAACCATTTTTTCTAATTTGGAGTCGTCAAAGTGTTCCATTTGTTTTCTAAGCAATCCCGTAATGTCAATACTTGTGAGTAATTCGGCAATAGATACCGTGATGAGATGTGTGAGTTCTCCCGCTTTACTACGAAGATAATTCACTACCTCTTCTGTTTTTTCTTCTCCAAATTTATCCATCATATTGCCGGTGATTTCGGGTACCTCACTGATAAATTTTTTTACAAGTGATTCGTACTCCTTGGAATTATATTTCCTATAGGTAGAAACAAGTAGCTTTTTTATTCCCCCTTCCAGATGAACATCTAATTTCTCATCAATGGTAGCCATTATTTCATTCTGAACATGGTGTTCCCCAAAATAATCCCTTATTCCTTCTACAATCCATTGTCTTATTTCGCTTTTAAGTTCTTCATCTTTGAGGATACCCTCCCCTCCTGCGAGAAGATGAGAGGCAAGGCGGGAAGAAAATTTGGCTTTTTCAAGATTTTGAATGATTAATTCTTCGTTGAGTACATGTGTGTGCATTCCTCTGGAAAGCGTAAAAATAATGATTTCCCGTTGAGCGGGGATTAGTCCTTGTCCCCAAATAGGGCGTTTGTTTACGGGTCTGAAAAGCATTTGAATCGCAATGTAATTGGTACCATAGCCTATAAGCCCACTTACGCAAAGCATTTTCAGCATTTCCAAGGGGTCAAAGGTTCGGTTACTGAATGGAATATGCAAATCTGTGGGATTGATAGACAAGCCTTCTACCATAAAAATGGATAAAATAAACCCTGCAAGACAAACCCAATGAGCAATACTGACCACCTTGAGCCAAATCCTTTTTTTTGTAGAAACTTTATACCGGTTAAATTCAAGATTATCCGTTTTACCTATTTCGGGTTTGGGGAGTAAATCATGTAGCCGGAAATGGCGAGGAATATATTTTTTTAAAAAGTCCTTCATTTTTATTTGAGGTGGGAAAACGTAACTAAAAGATGTATCTTTTACCGAAAAACCGAAAAAAGGTTTGATAATGGCTAAAAAAAAGCTACTTAGCAGAGATTAGTTTATTTATACAAAAAAGCCCTTTCTTGGCAAAAAGATTTACAAAATTCGTCATAATCAAAAGGATTATTCCTGTGAATTATATGAAAAATTGTAACTATCCATAATTTTGATGCCTTTTTATACTTAGGGTACAATGATGCAGCCTTTGGACTTTATCCAAAACTAAATAACTTTTTTCTCGTTTAAAATGATAGCACAAAAAATAAAATTTATGAATACAAAGTTATGGAGTTTGGTTTTGTCACTTGGGGTTATCCCGAGTTTTTTTGCTTGTGGAAATGAAGAGAATGAAAGAAAGAAGGAGGCTTACCAAGCGGATACCCTGCCTAAGATAGAGGCAGTATTGCCGGATTCGGTTCCCACTACCTATACTGAACCGACAAATACATCGGAAAATCCGGTAAAATGGAAAGATACCCTAAATAAGTCAGTATCTACCCAAACTCAAACTTCAAAGCCCCCTAAAAAAAATAAGGTTATTACAAATGTGCCTGCGACACCCGCCTCTCCTAATCATACTTCAACCGGAGCTTATACGCCTCCCGCACCCGGAACGAATCCTCCTCCCAGACCCAAAGCCCCAGAGCCTATCAAGCACGAAACCCCATCAAATCAAAGGAATGCTGCTCCTTCCTCCAAAAAACCTAACCTCTCTCACACTATCTGGAATGACCTTCTCAAAAAACATGTTTCCCCCTCCGGAAAAGTGGATTATGCCGGGATAAAAAAAGAAAAGGATAAATTATACGAATACATGGAAATATTAGAAGCAAATCCTCCCCAACAGAGCTGGGATAAAAATAAACAGTTGGCTTATTGGATTAACGTTTATAATGCAAGCTCACTCAAATTAATCATCGAAAATTATCCTATTACGAGCATAACAAAAGTGGCAGAAAAACCTTGGGATAAGTCAGTTGTTAAAATCGGCAATAATCTCTATACCTTAAATCAAATAGAAAATGAGATAATCCGCCCTATGTTTAACGAACCAAGAATTCATTTTGCAGTAAATTGTGGCGCAAAATCCTGCCCCAAGCTCCTAAATGAAGCCTATACCTCCGAAAAATTAGACGCTCAATTAGATAAAGTAACAAGAGCATTCCTTAATGACAAAGGAGCAAATGCTATTTCTGAAAAAAATGTAGAATTATCTAAAATATTTGAATGGTATAAAGATGATTTTTCGTCAGGAGTGATACCATTTATCAATAAATATTCGACTACTCCGATTGGAGACAATGCCAAAGTTTCCTATAAAGAATATGATTGGAATTTGAATGAGTGATGAAAGTCGTTGATGGAAATTCCCGATACCCTAAAAGAGTTATATTCTGTAGCTAACTGATAAAGTTTAAGTATCTGAAAACCAAGATGTTTTTGCATTAGCAGTTTGGTATTAGTCAAAACAAAAAGCTGATAAACAATTATTTGTAAAGACTAAGAACTTATCGTTAAAAACTAAGAACTACTTAAATTATTGATAGTCAGCACTATTCTTTGCTTTAATGCAAACTATTTTATGTTTTAAATAAGTTGTTTTGCATGAAATAATACAAACTAATTGACGAATAAGATAAGCTAAATATGGTCAAGTACTAACCACAAATACCAAAAACAAATCCATGACACTTATTCATTAAATTTCAGTTTTTTTCCCCTCAAAAATCTCGAATTTTATCCTAAATTAGGGATAAATATCCTGATTTATTATATATTTGCATCTGATTATTCCAAACGAATCAAGAAACAAGTAAAATGAAACGGCGAAATTTTATCAAAACGCTTACCGCAGGTGCAATTGGTACGGTGGGTATCCCTTATATTTTGCCTACGGGACGACTGTTTGCCCGCACAAACGGAATGCTTGCTGACCACGTAGTTCTTGTCATGTTTGCGGGAGGGGTGAGGCAGCAAGAGGCTATTCTTCAACAATATCTTGACGGAAGCCAAAATGAGGCAATACCCGGTAATATCCTCTATAATTTTTTTGAAGGGCAGCCTCCAATAGATAAAATTGTATATGGAACAGACGGTAACCTCGCCGGAGAAGTCCCTATTAATAAGATTCTTTCCCAAACACTCGACAAGCAAGGTACTGTTTTTAGAGAAATGCGTTCCAGCTCCGCCGGACATTTTAACGGGCTAAATGTGATTGTGCAAGGAAACACCCTCTTTAAACAAGGGCTTAAACAAAGACCCCTCAATCCTACAATTTTTGAATATCTCCGGAGACATGCCGGTTTTCCTGCCTCCAAAATATGGTTTGTAGGGAATGGAATCGGTAATTCTGTACCTCTACTGAATCACAGTCTCCATGCTGATTACGGGCAGCAGTACGCCGCAAACTTCCTTGCCCCTTCAGTTACGTTTAGCGCGTTAGGATTTGAACACCTTGCTAATGCGAAAGTATATCATCCAGAGACAGAACTTGACCCTATTTATAAAATGAAGTTTTTTCTTGACAATGCCTTTCTCCAAGGAGGACAGTCTTATGCAGGGATAGGAAATACGGAAGAGGAAAAACAACTAATTAAGATTTTCCTTAAAGACATGTTTGATGCAACCCAAAATGGTACAGTAGCGATGCCTCCAGTTGCGGATAACAATGACCTTCGTACTATAGGATATGCTTGCGAAGTAATGAAGCGATTCCAGCCCGCCCTAACAGTAGTAAATCTCAATGATGTGGACGGAGCGCATAGTAACTTTACCGGCTACCTCCGAAGCCTTCACCGCGCAGACCACGGAGTAGGGTTTCTTTGGGATTATATACAAACACAAATCCCTCAAATGTCCGGAAATACCATTATGCTCGTCGTTCCGGAGTGTGGTAGGAATCTTAATCCTAATCCCATCAAAGATGATAACGATTGGTTTGGATATGACCATTCAGACCAGAATACTTATAGAATATTTGGAATGATGGTAGGAAAAAATGTACCTCAAAACTTAGGGATAGGAACTGAAACTTCGCCCGTAGGCGTTACGGCTGACATGACCCCTACAGTAGCAGAAATACTGGGTATAAAAGACGTAGTGATGAATAGTGGACTCTTGTCTTCGGAAGCAAGGTCTTTATTTGATAGGATTTAAGGGTTCTTTCCGCTCCATAAACTGACGCACCAAATAATAAACCCCAAGCCCAGAGAATAGTAGTAACACAAAGAAAATAATGATACTTACCTGATGAACCAATGCTAATACAATGAGTGAGGACAGAATTAAGCCGGCAACCCCTACAATGGACAGCACTTTTCGGAGCATTTTTCCATTTTCTCCGGGTGGCTTTTTCCCAAAAAGATGATGTCCTCCTAAAATCCCCAAAGGAATAATCCACATTCCGCTCCCAAGCAAAAAGTAAGAAGCCAACGTTTCATAGCCAGCACAAGCAATGCCACACCCCATTACAATCGTAACATAACCAAAGCCTACACATAACGCTAATAATAGAATCATCAATAATACTTTAAACGCCCAATGCATCTCTCCGAGTGCCTTGAAAGGGAATGGAGTAGCCTCCGAAATAGGCTGATGTAAAAAGCCGATTATAGAAGGCGAAGGGCTTCCGGCATATAATTCAGAAAAAACAAGGGGAGCAGAAATATATTGGTAAAAATGATTCCCCATATACAGAAACGTTAAGCCAGCCCCACCCAATAGAAAAATATCCATAGGCTTACGTGTTTGAGTGTACTCTTTTTTTGATTTATCGGAATCGTATGTCTTAAATGGATAAAAAAAGAAACCAAAAAATCCCATAATAACCCCAATATAAAGTACTTCATCGGATAGTCGGAAATGTTCAAAGTACATCCACTTCCCCGCCATAACGAGAAGAATGCCGGTAAGCGTATTGGAAATCGTAATGATTACCCTTGCTTTTCCCGCATTTTGTTTTGCAAAATATGTGAGTGGGTTCATTTTCTTTGATATTTTAACATGAAATACAAAGATATGAATTTCTATAGTAAAATAAAACAAATTTCTATCCATTAATTATCTCCCCTCACCCATTTCATTTTTGATAGCGAGTTTCTCTGTCTAAGTAGTACCGGATTCGGAGCGTAGGAATAGGAGATAATACCCTAGATTGTGCTTGTTTGTTGAAACCCCAGTCTTGCAATTTCCTTCTCAATATCTTGTGCGGTTTTGCAAATGTGCCGCCAAATGCGTTGGCTTAAAGGTGTTTAGTCAATACTGCTTCTTTCTCGTTTTTTATATTTGATAAGGACAGTTTTATGATTTCAATTTCTTTTTCCTTTGCTTCGATTATATCAACAAGTATTTTCTGCTCTGCATAAGTTGGCAATGGAATTTCAAGGTTTTGAAAATATTTTCCGTACACATGAGGCTGTGCAGCTCCTTTTTGTAACGAATAAAAGTATTCTTGTTTACTCTTTAACACATAAAAAAGTAATTTACTATTAATCTTATTTTCTTTTGATAAAATCGTAGTACAATCAGATGCGAAAATTTCTTCTTTCCAAAAATTAATAAAACCTGCGTAAGCACCCGATGCACTTACGGTTATTGTGTTTTTAGGACGGTTAGCAATATTGTGAAAATACGCTGGATTTTGACCACCAGCTATGACAGGAATATTACCTAAAATTGTATCTTTTTTTGTTATGGAAGTTCCTTTTTCAATTTTTGCAATGTCTTTTAATTTTACTTTCTCACCTTTTAAGTTTACCACAATTCCTGTAATTTCCTGCTCCAACCTCTCTATCTTAGCCAAACCTTCTGTTTCTTTAGCTTCTATGGCGTTGATTTCTTTTACAATTTGTTCTTGAATGTCAAGTGGAGGAAGGGGTATCTTGAAATTGCTTAAATCAGTTTTTGACACTTCATTGTAAGTTGCACCCGAAGAGAGACTTTTTATATTTTCGGTATATTTTTGTAAAGTATAATAAAGAAACTCATAGTTTAATTTATCAGGATTACATACAAAATTTTTGTAACCTTGATTTGTGCATGTTTCAATCTTTGAAATAGATATTTCACCTATTGTTGCTCTACTCGAAAACAATACTGTGTTTATTGGTAATAACTTAGCACTACTTTTTTCTAAGCCGAGTTTAGTAATTTTCCGTTTTGTATCGTATATGTATTTAGATTTTGTATCTACCAAAGTAACCCAATTGACATCACCATTCCAATATTCTTTATTATCTGAATCAGGAGTTCCACCACTAAAAATTTCAGTAATATCTCCAAGTTTGATTAAATTCCATCTTGAAATAATTTCATTTTTCTTATCAGAGATTAACTTTATCCCCTTTTCAAACTCTACCCTTTCAAAATCTATCAAATCATAAAGATTATACACGGCTACATTATTTTTGAGATTTTCGTGTATTTGGGGTATAGGTCTATTTGTCAAAGCGGCTCTTATGTAGCTACTGGCTTTTTCTGGGTTGTCGTAATTATTTTCATCGTACATTTTGCCACCTACTTGGTTAATTTTGATACCTTCTTGCCCTTTTTTGCCTTGAAATTCGTAGCCTAAGTATTCTTTCTGTTCATTGATTTCTCCACCTGTTTTTACAATTACCGTTTGTTGAGGTTTGTAATAATCTTCAATGGTTTCTCTTCTAAAATGTCCATCGCCCAAACAAAGCATAAAGTAAAAGCATTTTTCTTTTTCTATGTCTTTGCAGAAATAATAAAATCGTTTTTTGAGTTCACTTTCTTGTTCTTCTTGTGTTAGGTTTTTAAAACTTGGCTTCTTTATTAGATTTTTAATTTCGGTACTGTTG
>CAUJFT010000219.1 GCA_963169475.1 Bacteroidota bacterium
CAATAGAAACGTTTTCCCAAAAATCTGTAGTTTTTGACTCACATTCCGGATATTATTATTACCCCTTTTGGAAGCTGGATAGTTTATACGTAAAAGAATTTAGGCTTACCAATAAAGATACTGTTTATCAACGTACTGAAACAGTAAACTATATCGTAGGTAGCGGAAACCAAACACGTTCTTATATACTCGAACGAAACGGATACTTATACGAAGTCCCGATTACATGGTATGTGAACAAAAAAATATGGGACATGAGTCCTGGCTATCATGACGGTAACAATTCCCGTTTTTCTCGCGAAATCGTAGAGGATTGTATGGCTTGTCATACGGGCTATTTTGATTATGTAGCGGGTAGCAAAAACCGATACCGAAATATTGAGATAGGCATTGACTGCGAACGGTGTCATGGACCCGGTTCAGCACATGTAACAGCAATGGAAGCCGAAGATGAGGTAGATGTAAGCAAAGAAATTGATTATACCATTGTCAATCCCTCTAAAATACCAATGGAACAGCAATTTGATATTTGTCAGCAGTGTCATTTGCAGGGGACCAACGTGTTACAGCCTCACGCACAAAGTGTAAGGGATTTTAGACCGGCAATGAACCTCACAGATATTTTTCATGTATTTGTAGAAAAACCTCAAAATGAAAATCGTTTTGGAATCGCCTCTCACGCAAGCCGCCTCAAACAATCGCAGTGCTTTATACAGTCAAAAGGAAAACTAAACTGTACTACTTGCCATAATCCCCACGAAAGTATTCATCAGACCGATACTACGCTTTATGTCAAACAATGTAACGCTTGCCACAACCCCAAAAACCATGCAGAAAACATGAAAAAGGTGGTTTGTACAGAGACAGAAGCACTAAAAAACACAGTCAATGGAAATTGTATCACTTGTCATTTACCCAAAGGTGGAACAAGCGATATTCCGCATGTAAGTTTCCATGACCATAAAATCAGAGTAGTGAAGCAAGAGGAAGTTAAGACCGAGTCCGAAATTCATAAAGAGAAAAAATTTGTGGAAATCATGGCAGTAAATGGAATAGAGAACGATGCCGACCGGTATGGAAAAGCCAACTTATTATATTTTGAACAACAAAAGCCATTTCCAGAATATCTCGCAGAAGCCGCTAAAAACCTTAGTTCGGGTAGTGCTTACGAGCAATCAAGGACTGCTTTTTACAACGGGAATTATCCCAAGGCGTTATCAGAAATTGAGAATGCCTTAGTAAAGAATCCCAATAATATTCTATTTTGGTTCTTGAAAGGAGAAATCTTTGAAAAACAAGGGCGTTTTCAAGAAGCATTTGTAGCTTTTGATAAAGCGTGGCAGCTTAACCCCGAATCTGTAGTATCTGGGCTGAAGGCGGTAGTGATGCTGCTTGATTATAAAAAAGGGGATAGAAATGTGTTAATCGAAGCAGAAAAAAGACTGAAAACATTACTCAGTTATAAACCATGGGACGAAAAAATCCTTACAAATTATGGATTTGTACTTCTTAATCAATCAAGGCTCCCCGAAGCAGAGCGAGCATTCAAAAAAGCATTATATTACAACCCGAAGTACGCGCCAGCAGCAGACAACTTGAAGCTTATTCATCAATTACGAAACTAACTTCATCATAATCAGCCTTATTAGCCAAGATAGCTTTGTAAATTATCTTTACTTTGGTACAAAATGACAAAAAATAGGGTAAAGTTGCAAAAAATGATTGGTAGTTCAGGGATAACCCCTTAAATTTGTACCGGAATCTATAAAGATTGAATAAATAAAAATAAAGAATATGAGCGTTATTAAATTTGGAACAGATGGCTGGAGAGCCATTATCGGAAAAGATTTTACCTTTGACAACCTTACCCGCGTTACCATAGCTACGGCAGAATGGCTAAAATCCGAGTTTGCGAATCCAAGCGTTATCTTAGGATATGATTGCCGCTTTAATGGTAAACTCTTTGCGCAGCATGTTGCCAATGTTTTTGCTCATAATGGAGTTAAAGTATTTCTTTCCCAAGGATTTGTAAGTACTCCTATGGTTTCTCTTGCCGCCTTTAAGCGGCAGACAAGTGCCGGTATTATCCTCACCGCCTCTCATAATCCGGCAGAATATTCCGGCTATAAAATAAAAGGAAGCTACGGGGGACCTGCTTATCCCTCTATTATTGATGCCGTAGAATCGCGTATCCCTGATACCGCAACGGAATACCCTGATAAATTTGACTCTTTTGCTTCCAAAAAAATGATTGAATATTACGATATGGAGGCTTTATATATCAATCACCTAAAAGAAAATTTTGATATTAAACTCATCCGTGATTCCGGTATCAAGATAGGGCATGATGCAATGTATGGCGCAGGACAAAGAGTAATGCGCAAAATCCTTCCAGATACAGCAATGCTTCATGCTGATTTTAATCCCTCTTTCAAAGGCATTGCACCCGAACCTATAGAAAAAAATCTGCAAGATTTTGAAGACCTTATCCGTCAAGACGGCATTCAGGTAGGGCTTGCTACGGACGGAGACGCTGACCGCATTGGTCTGTACGATGAGAATGCCAATTTTGTAGATTCTCACCATATTCTCCTATTATTAATTCATTATATGGTGAATTACAAAGGATTAAGAGGAAAAGTAGTAACCACTTTTTCTTGTACAAAAAAAATAGCCCGCCTATGTGAGCATTACGGACTCCCTCATCAGGTTACAAAAATTGGGTTTAAATATATTTGTGAA
>CAUJFT010000220.1 GCA_963169475.1 Bacteroidota bacterium
ATGTTAAAAATAGGCCACAATGACATATAGGTTCCTCCCAGAAAAGGAACTTGCTCTGGGATAAATCCCTCCCACATATCACAATAAAACATATCTACTACTCTACCATGAAAAAGCCCCCCTTTATAGTTATTAGAAGTAGCAAACCAAACCCCATAAAATATACGGTCAATGATATTGCCAATTGCTCCCCCAAAAATCATCGCAACAAAAAGAGGAAGCTTGGTTTTAAACGCGGATACTCTGTATAAGATAAACCCGATTGCACCCACAGCAACCACAGAGAAAACCGACAAAATTAATTTCCCGGTTACTTCGCCCAATTCTAATCCAAATATTCCAAAAATATGAGAAACCGTAACGCCAAAAGCTGCTCCCGGATTTTCTATAAAATGGATTTTAAAGATATTCCCTATAATAGAAATCTCCTGATTGTAGTCCAAGTTGGTCTTTATCAGGATTTTAATAATCTGGTCAAACAATATTATCCCTCCAGATAGTAGAAAATATTTAACGTATGGCTTCAAGTCTCTTGGTTTTTTTTGCAAAAATACGTATTTTTTCTTAAATGGTTTTGACTTAGGGGTAATTAAGTACGAGTGAGTAAAAAAATAAGAAAATAATTGTCAGTTAAATTATTGATTATTAATTGATTAATCTTGATGTTCACTGTTCATTTTTCACTATTTACTGATTATATAGAAAAACATTAACATAGCTTTTTATTATTAACTACCTACGCTATTTTAAGGTTATTGACGTAATATTCTTATAAATAAATATTATTTTTAAATAAAGTACGTTTTTGATATTATTAAAATTTGATTTATATTTGCAATCGGTTTTGTAATCAATCCACTAATCATTTTAATCCATCTCACCTTATGAAAAAGAGAGATATATTCCTTCTGCTATGGGCGATTTGCTTTTGGGGAAGCAAGCAGATTCAAGCCCAAACTCTTACCTTTGGTCAGGTAATGAGCCTTTATTCCCTCTCTTCAGCAGAGAGAGCGCGTTTTTTAATGGAGGGAGCATTTACCTTTGAAGAAAATGAATCTGAAACGATTAGTGGAGAGCTTGTTAATGTTCAGTACTATGCGTGGAAAAGTATTCCTTCTAATCTTGGCTCTACACTTGCTGTGGTCATAATGAGAACGCCGGACAGTCAGCCGGATAATCCTTTTGAGATTTCATATCTTACCTATATTAAGAAAGATTATATCACGGCTAAACTCGATGCTATAAAGGAAGGATATGAGTACGAAGATACAGAAGATTTTGAAAATCGGACGGATAATGTGTATGAAAATGGTCAATTTAGGGTGATATTTTATTCAGCTAGGTACAAGGGGCTTAATTTTCATGGAGTACGGGTTTTAAAATTATAAGAGGTTAAAGCAAGAAAATCAAAGGCGTTAAGAGAAACTATTTTTATTATTTGTAAAATTCCTCAAAGGCGGGTACTTTTGCAAAATGATTTGGGAAAAGATTGACGTTGGACATCTTTTACCATTATAATTATAATAAAATGTTTAAAGTTTCATCTATTAATAACCTACAAGACGCGCGCTATTGTGCCGCAGAGGCTATAGAATTTATAGGATTTTCTGTAAAGCAAGGAGATAATCAGGCATTAATACCCCAAAAAGTACGAGAAATTACGGGCTGGCTTTTTGGGTCAAAAGTGCTTATAGAATACGATAGCCATGCTATAGAATCACTAAAAGAACTGCTTAATACTATGCCTTTTTATGGGGTCGAACTCAGTCAAGAAGAATGGGAGAAAGGGGTCTTTGTTCCTCCACTACCGGTATGGGTAATGCTCAACGATTCTTGTGATTTTCAAATAGCGCGTTCGATACTTCAAGAGATTCGTCAGCATCATTCAGACTCTAAGGTTATCCTAAGGATAGAAACACCCACGTCTCTTGTAGAAATGGAAGCTATACAATCTTCTGTCTTGCTACATTTCCCAAGCCCAAGTCTTGCCAAAAAACACATCAATCATCCCTTAGTACAAGGGTTTGCGGGGATATATATAGGGAAAGAAACGTTTATGGAGTCGGGAGAAGGGCTTGACTATGACGCAATAGGTGAACTGATTGCATTAGGGGCATAAAAAATCGCCACCGGCAAGATAGCTACGCTGTCGGTGACGATTTTTTAAATAAATAGAAATAAACTCGTATTAATTTAGTCTTTCGAAAATACCGGTTACCCCTTGTCCTCCACCAACACAAGCCGTAACCATTCCGTACCGCTGATTTCTACGGCGCATTTCATTGAATAACTGAACAGATAGTTTTGCTCCCGAACAACCAAGCGGGTGTCCTAAGGCGATTGCTCCCCCGTTTACATTGATAATTTCAGGATTCAAATCCAGTTCCCTAATTACGGCAAGCGACTGGACGGCGAACGCCTCATTGAGTTCTATTTGCTCAATATCTTGAATCGAAAGCCCGGCTTGTTTAAGGGCTTTGGGTACCGAAGCTACTGGGCCCATTCCCATAATTCTTGGGTCGACGCCTTTGGTTGCATAAGTAACTAATCGTGCAATAGGAGTAAGTCCTAGTTCTTTTACCATTGCTTCTGACATAATCATCACAAAGGAAGCCCCGTCAGAGGTTTGAGAAGAGTTGCCCGCCGTTACAATTCCACCCTGACGGAATACCGGTTTTAGCTTTCCAAGAGCTTCCACGCTTGTATCTTCTCTGGGTCCTTCATCTACGGCTATGGAGAACTTATTGGTTTGTCTTTTTCCCTGCCCATCTAAGAAGACATCTTCCACCTCAATCGGCACAATTTCATTAGAAAAACTTCCGGATTTAATGGCTGCAATTGCTTTTTGGTGAGAATGAAAGGAGAATAAATCCGCATCTTCTCTGGATATTTTAAAATCATGGGCGATTTCTTCCGCAGTTGCCCCCATTCCTAAGAACCACTCCGGATGCTCACTGGCAATTTTCCAATTTAAAGAAACCTTGTGTCCCATAGTAGGGACGAGAGACATGCTCTCAATCCCGCCTGCTACGATACAATCTGCCATTCCGGCCTTGATTTTGGCTACGCCCATGGCAATAGTTTCTAATCCTGAGCCGCAATACCGGTTTACGGTTACGCCGGAGACGGATTGAGGGAGAGAAAGCAAGGCGACCATTCTGGCGATTTGCATTCCTTGTTCAGCTTCGGGTACGGCACAGCCTACGATTAGGTCATCTATTCGTTCAGGGTCTAATTGAGGTACACTTTGAACGAGATGGCGAATTACGGCAGCACCCAAATCGTCTGAACGCATGTTTTTAAACCCGCCTTTATTTGCTTTGCCGACGGCGGTACGAAAGCCGGCTACGATATATGCTTCCATGTTTTATATTTGATGTTTTAACTGAATGATATTTATTTAATTACTTTTTTATAGAAATTTTTTGAGTACGGAATATTACGCATGAGGGCGGAGAAACCGGTTGTTGAGACATCGGGTCAGAAGGTGCTTTTGTAAATATTTCCGTCTTTCCCGTGAGTGATACTCTTCTTACCCGTAAGGCACGGTCAATAACTGCTTTGTCTTCAATACCAGAAATATCAACTATGGTCTTCCTTTTGCCTTTTTGAAGCAGTAGGTAATAATCACTTCCACCAGCACAATAGCTTTCTATTGTTTTAGACCAATCTTTTTTCACTAAACGCCCACTAATCACTTCCGATGTTTGAGCATAAGTCAAAAACCCCCAGAATAATATTCCTATCAATAAAGCCAATTTCTTTATCATAATGATGAACCGACCCTTGCGTGACATTTTATCAGTTTCTTAAAGGCTTACCCGTTTTTAAAGTATGCGCAATTCTTTCCATAGTTTTAGCCTCACCCAATAGACTAAGGAAAGCCTCCCTTTCTAAATCAAGAAGATATTGTTCGGAAACATAATTTACTCCAGATAAATCTCCTCCACACATGACATAAGCTGCTTTTTTAGCAATTTTCATATCGTGTTCAGAGGCATATTGAGCATTAAACATTCCATAAATCCCAGCATAGAGAGAGCTTAAAGCACCTCTTCCTAATACTTTTATATCTGTTCTTGGAGTAACGGCAGTATATCCGTCAGCCACCATTTCTAAAACGGTTTCTTTTGCTTCTTTCAAGCGGCGGTTAAGGTTTACTACTACCTTATCCGTATCTCTAAGGATGTTCATCTTGCGCGCCTCTTCTCCGGAGGTTGCTACTTTTGCAGTAGCAATTGCCATGAAGTACTCTTGAAGAATTGGAAGCTCTACTACGCCGGGCTTGCTGTATTTATCTGAAGCCCTAAGGGTAAACTCTTTTGTACCTCCACCAGCGGGTATCAACCCCACGCCAACTTCTACGAGCCCAATATAAGTTTCGGCTGCTGCTACAGCTCTTGCGCTATGCATCGTATATTCACACCCGCCTCCCAATGTCATACCTTGAGGGGCAAAAACCACAGGAACGGCAGCCGTCCTTATACGCATTGCCATATCTTGGAATGCTTTTATCGCAAAAAACAACTCGTCCCAATCTCCATCATATACCATCATTTGAACTAATCCAAGATTTGCACCAAGACTAAAGTTCGGAGCCTCGTTTCCGACTACAAGCCCGTGATAACCGTTTTTTTCTGTGTATTCAATCGCATGATGTAATCCCCGAACTACTGCGTCCCCAAGGGTATTCGCTTTGGAGCGGAACTCGAAACCCAGTACGCCGTCCCCAAGGTCAATGATGGCCGAATCTCCATTGTTCCATATCTCCCGCGTTTCTTTTAGGCTTTCAAGGATAATTAAAGACTCTGTACCCGGAATAACCTTATAGCTTTTTGTATTTTGGTCATAATATCTTCGCTGTCCATTTTCGTTCTTATAGAAAGATGTATGCCCATGAGCTACCATTTCCTTTATCCAATCCGCTACGGTAAGCCCCTCGTTTTCAATCATCGGAATAACCTTGTCAATACCCACCATATCCCAGACTTCAAAGGGACCCTTGTCCCACGCAAAGCCCGAACGAAGCCCGTCATCTAACCGGTATAACTCATCGGAAATTTCAGGGATACGGTGGGAAACATAAGCAAAAAGTCCAAGAAAAGAGCGGCGAAGGAATGTTGCTGCCTTATCTTGTCCCATATAAAAGAAAAAGTTTAATCTCTCTTTTAGGGATTCTAATGGCTTTGTGGCTTCAAGAGAAGCAAAGCTCACGCTGCGTTTAGGAACATACTCCATAGATTTTAAATCAAGAGAAAGAATATCGGATTTACCCCCTTCTCCTTTTACCTTTTTATAAAACCCTTGTCCTGTTTTGTCTCCAAGCCAATTTTTTTCAAGTAGAATGGGCATAAAAGGAGGAACATAGGTAAATACGGACCGTTGTTCGTCATTAGGGCAATTGTCGGCGATGCCGGTGGTTACCTTGGCAGAAGTATCTAACCCCACAAGGTCTCCTAACCGAAAAGTCCCCGTATTGGGGCGACCAATAACCGGGCCTGTGAGTTTGTCCACTTCTTCTACCGTCATATCTAACTCTACTGCAAGCTGAAAAATTTTAGCAATTGTATAAATCCCCACACGATTAGCAATAAAAGCAGGGGTATCTTTACACAATACCATTTGTTTCCCAAGGAAAATATCTCCGTATTCCATTAAAAAATCAACCGTTGCGGGGTCTGTATCTGGACCCGGAATAATTTCCAACAAGCGAAGGTAACGGGGCGGGTTAAAAAAGTGCGTACCCACAAAGTTTTTCCGAAAATCTTCACTTCTTCCTTTGCAAAGCATCCACATTGGAATACCAGAGGTATTAGAGGTAATCAAACTACCGGGCTTACGATATTGCTCTACCTTGTCATATATTTGCTGTTTAATATCCAGCCTTTCAATGACGGCTTCAAGAATCCAATCGCAGTCGGATATTTTTGAGAAATCATCGTCAAAATTACCGGTTTCAATCAGGCGTTTGGCATCTTCTACGTATAGTGGCGCAGGCTTACCTTTAACCGCCGAAGCCAGTGCGTCATTAACGATTTTGTTTCTTTTTGCCTTGTCTCCGGCTGGTACATCTTTGGGTACAATATCTAATAACAATACTTTTACCCCTATATTTGCAAAATGACAGGCAATACGGGAACCCATCACCCCCGAACCCAATACCGCCACTTTCTGAATACTTCGTTTTGCAGTTTGAGTTCCCTTAGATTCTGTTTGAAATAGATTAAACATAATTTAAATATATGATAATTAGACCTTTATATTTATTTGCCCAAATAATTAGGCTTTTTTCGGAAACAAATATATAACTATCTTTTTATAAAATTGTTATGCAAGCATACTTTTTTGTTGTTTTTAGTGCTATCCTACAAATCCTATTTGATAAAACACGTTTTGTATGTAATATACGAATACTTATTAACGTTTTTTTAGGATTACCGTGATATTTGTTGCAATAATGGCTTACCATAGGGGCTCATAAACAATAAAACTCAAACATAGTTATCATATTTACACCACTTTTTAAGAAATTGTCGCCATGAAACAAGTTTTTTTCTGCATAATTCTGTTTTTACCTTCGTTTTCTATACTCTCCCAGTCCCGGTTTGTGAACCCCTTTATCGGAACTGATGGACATGGACATACCTTTCCGGGTGCAACTACCCCTTTTGGTATGGTACAACTTAGCCCTGATACTCGAGTGGACGGGTCATGGGACGGCTGCTCCGGCTATCATTATTCAGATAAGAAATTATATGGATTTTCGCACACTCATTTAAGTGGGACGGGTTGTTCAGACTACGGAGACATTTTATTACAGTCCTTTGTATGGGAAAAAGACGGAGCGATTCCCAATGATTTTAAAGTAGAATTTTCACACTTGGCAGAAGATGCCTCTGCGGGATATTATGCAGTAAGACCAGAAAACGGAATTTTGTGTGAAATGACTGCCAGCCCAAGAGTTGGTTTTCATCGCTATGACTTTGGAGCATATCAAAAAGAGGGCAAGCCTATGACTATTACCGACACTCAAAATAGCCTTCATACTGGCATTGTATTAGACCTTTATCATAGGGACGATTTGTTAGATTTTGAGATTATCGTTGCCAATAAAAATGAAGTACCTGGATTTCGCCGCTCAAAAGCATGGGCAAAAGACCAGATAGTATATTACTCAATTGTCTTTTCAGAACCATTTGAGCGTTATTTTATCTTGGATAAGGATAATCATACCGCCAGAAGTGGGGCAAAAGTAGCTTTTGATTTTGGAAAAAAAACCAATATTAAGGTTAAGGTAGGCATTTCTGGTGTAGATGCGAAGGGGGCAAGTAAAAACTTGGCTAAAGAAATCCCGCATTGGGATTTTGAAAAAACTAAGGCAGAAGCCGTATCAAGTTGGGACAAAGAACTCTCCAAAATTCAAGTTGAAGGTGGTACAAAACAACAAAACACAGTTTTTTATACTGCCCTTTATCATTGTATGATTGCCCCAAATGTCTATTCCGATGTGGACGGTCAGTATCGTGGACGGGATAATAAGATTCATAATACAGGAGGAGATTGGGAATATTATACGGTTTTTTCGCTTTGGGATACTTATCGCGCCTTGCACCCACTCTTGACCATTATTGACGAAAAACGCACCAATCATTTTATTCGTACCTTCATCCGTCAATACGAAGAAGGAGGCTTATTACCCGTTTGGGAGCTTGCAGCCAACGAAACTAACTGTATGATAGGCTACCACGCCGTCTCTGTCATTGCAGATGCCTATATGAAAGGCATTCGGGATTACGATACAGAAAAAGCCTTTGAAGCGATGAAATATTCTGCTATGCAAGACCATTATGGATTGTCTGCCTACAAAAAATATGGCTATATCCCCTCCGATAAAGAGCATGAATCTGTTTCTAAAACATTAGA
>CAUJFT010000221.1 GCA_963169475.1 Bacteroidota bacterium
ATGCTTACTTTATCAATAGTTTTTTATGTTAAACTAATTTGTAATCATTACGAACATAAAAAAGAGGATTAATTTTTAATCTTCAAAAAGATAGAAAATATTAAAAAAGGATAATAATATTGCCCCTAAATTTGGTAAAAAAAAGCCAAATTAATTTAGAATGATTCTAAATATTAAAATAATTTTATTTTTTTTCCTATTTCTGTTTGAAAGTTTTTTTAAGTGGGTTTAATTTGTACCCGATTTAATAAAGTGTTATTTGTAAAACCAAAATTATCAGAGTAGTTATTCGCATATAAAATCTATATACTAAATATGGGCTTCATAAAACTAAACATTAAGGTTTTCGTAGTCATTCTCCTTTCGGTCTTTATGCTCAATACTTTGCGATTGAATGCTGCAGACGTAGCCAAAGGAGAAGCCTTATTTAAGCAGCATTGTACTGCTTGTCATAAGGTAAATCAAAAAATAGTGGGACCCGCACTCAAAGGGATAACTCAAAAGTACAAAGACGACCCCAAGTTTTTGTATGAATGGATTAGAAATAATCAGGCTTTGGTGAAGAAAGGAGACCCTAAGGCGGTTGAGGTATCTCAGATGGAGCCTTCCGCGATGAACTCCTTTACTTTTTTACAAGACTCCGACATAGAGAATATTTTGGCTTATATTGACAGCTACAAAGACACTCCTCCTCCGGCTGCTCCTGCTGCCTCTGGAGGGGCTAGTGAAGGGGGCAATCAGGACGTGTTTTCTAATCCAACCATCTATTATAGTGTGCTTGGGCTTGCCGTTTTGCTTGTAATTGTAGCACTATTCCTTGTATTTGCTGCCGCTGGGCTTTCTGCTTCTGTCAGAGCAAAAGAACAAAATGAGCAGGTTACAAGCTCTGCAGTTTGGGGAGAATTTGGACGGTTCATAAAAAATAAGTTTATCCTCACTACTATCATTACTGTTGCTTTGCTGGGAGGTACATTAAAATTGATACAAGCGGCTAGGGGGGTGAGTATTCACCCCGGATATATGCCGGAGCAACCCATCAAATTCAGTCATAAACTTCATGCTGGTAAGCATCAGGTAGATTGCCAATACTGCCATACAGGAGCCTCCAAGAGTAAAAACGCATGGATACCCTCCACCAATGTATGTATGAACTGCCACAAAGGAGTAGAATCTGGTCCGGTATATGGAAAGTCCGAGATTGCTAAGATATATATGTCCGCCGGATTTAATCCTGAATCTAAACAATACTTTGATTCCTCCACTCCGGTAGACAAAGTGGTAGAGGTATTCTCTAAATGGATGTCCGATGACGCTAAGACCAAGAATCTTACTGGAGCTTTAGAAGAGGTAAAGAAAATCGGGTTCAATAAGCCGATAGAGTGGATTAGAATTCATAATCTCCCTGACCATGCTTACTTTAATCACGCACAGCACATTGCAGTAGGAGGAAAAGATAAAAATGGAAATGCAATTGAATGTCAGACGTGTCATGGACCTGTTCAAGAGATGGAGGTTGTTTATCAATACTCCCCGCTTTCTATGGGGTGGTGTATAAATTGTCATCGTCAGTCAAAAACTACTTATACCTTTGTTGACCCTAAAGACCCTAAAAAGTCTTTCACTCCCTCTCCCGCAGATATGGGAGGATTGGATTGTTCAAAATGTCATTATTAATTTTCTAAAATCATTATTTCACGAAAAAACTGCTGAATATAAATGAAAACACCTACATATTGGTCAGGTCTTGATGAATTTGAAGCAAATGTTGTTTCTAAAAACGGTGATGAGTTTTCGGGAGACGTTCCTTTGGAGAATAAACTTGAAAACGCAACAGAAGAGTCTTTAGCGTTTAATACGAACAGAAGAGATTTCCTCAAAATATTTGGTTTCGGAATGACTGCTGCAACACTTGCTGCGTGCAATGAGAGTCCTCTTAAAAAAGCGATTCCTTATGTTGTAAAACCAGAGGAAATTACACCAGGTATTGCAAACTACTTTTCTTCTACTTGTAACGGTTGTTCAGGGGCTTGTCCGGTGATTGTAAAAACCCGTGAGGGTCGCCCTATTAAATTAGAAGGAAATCCTGATTCGCGCCTTACAAAGGGCGGATTGTGTGCAGTAGGACACGCAACCGTGCTTAATTTGTATGATATAGACCGCCTCAAAAAACCATTAATCGGAAAAAATGAGGCATCATGGGCAGACGTAGATAAAGCCATCTCTGATAAACTAAACGCGCTAAAAGGGAAAGGCTCAATCAGAGTGCTTTCTAATACAATTACAAGCCCCTCTACGCTTACAGTGATTAATGATTTTCTTACAGTTTATGGAGGAACCCATGTAATGTATGACCCCGTTTCCTATTATGCTATCGCTCAATCTCATGGATTAGGTTTTGATAAAGCTGCAATCCCTCAATATAATTTTGACAAAGCGGAGGTAATCGTTAGCTTTGGAGCAGATTTCTTGGGTACATGGCTCTCGCCAATACAATATTCCGCCCAATATGTAACCAATCGTGACCCCAAAGCCAAAAAAATGTCTCGCCACTTTCAAGTAGAGGCTCTTTTGTCCCTTACCGGTACGAATGCAGATGTAAGATACCCCATTAATGCTTCCCAAGAAGGACTTGCATTGGCGAACCTTTACAATAAGGTAGCAAGAAAATTGGGCAAGGCGGAAATACCGGGAGTAACCGAATTTAACGTAGCCGGAAATGGAATAGATGTAATGGCGGAAGAATTGTCTGCCGCATCTGGTCGTTCTTTGGTGGTATGCGGAACGAATGACCTCGCCCTCCAACAAATCGTAAACGGCTTGAATGCGATGCTGGGCAATTACGGAGTAACGGTGGATATTACGAACCCTTCCTTCCAAAAGCAGGGAAATGACGCAGCACTTAATCAACTCATTCAGGATATAAAATCGGGAGCAGTTCAAGGATTGATTGTTTATGGCGCAAATCCTATATTTGATACTCCTTATGGAGAGGAACTAAAGTCCCTCATTTCTAAGCTTTCTCTTTCTGTTTCTTTTGCAAATAAAACTGACGAAACTTCTACTTTGTGTCAATATACTTGCCCCGATAGCCACGAGATGGAGTCTTGGAATGATGCAAATCCGGTAGCAGGTAATTATAGTATCAATCAACCCACGATTAATACGATTTATCTTTCTCGTCAGGCGCAACAGTCTTTGTTGAATTGGGCAAGTAATCCTATTTCTTACAAAGACTACATCAAGGCATATTGGGCTAAAAATATAATTACTGATATGATTGATAGCCAATGGGATGATGTGCTTAGAAAAGGCGTATTCCATAAAGATGCCTTACCGGCAGCCGCAATTACTTTTAAAGGAGACCTTGTGGCAGCAGCTACGGAGGCTCTTGCCTCCGGGAAATCAGGAATAGACCTTGTTTTGTACGAAAAAATTGGAATCAGAGACGGTAAACATGCAAATAATCCTTTCCTTCAAGAGCTTCCTGACCCAGTAACTAGAACAACTTGGGACGGCTATGCCACTATTTCTGTGAAAATGGCAAAGGATAAAAATCTCAAGAATGAAGATGTAATTGAAATTAGTGTAGGCGGAAAAAAACTCAAACTTCCCGTAATTGTTCAGCCCGGTCAGGCAGCAGAAACAATAGGAGTTGCTTTGGGTTACGGACGTGGGAAAGAGTTTGGTAAAACGATAGAGAAAGTAGGGGGAGAAAATGGATTTCCACTTGTGGCGTTTGGTAAAACCAATAGCTATAGAGTAGCAGGAGTTTCTATTGCCTCCACCGGAGATACCTATCCTATCGCGAAACTTCAAAAATATGACTTACTCACGGATTCAAATCCTAAAGAGCTAGGAGTGTGGGGAGATGACTTTGACCGTACCGAAGCGATTATCCGTGAAAGTTCTCTGGAAAACTATATCAAAAAACCAGATGCGGGCAATGAAGTACGCGCCCATATAAAGCAACACCTTATTACCTTGTGGGATTCTCATTATAAGGAAGAAGAATCCAAGCGCATCATTCGTTGGGTTATGGCGATTGACCTGAATAAGTGTACCGGTTGTGGTGCTTGTGTGGTAAGTTGTAATGCAGAAAATAATGTACCTGTCGTAGGTAAAAAGGAAATCATGCGTCATCGTGATATGCACTGGATGCGTATTGACCGTTATTATAGCGGTGATTATGATAAGCCCGAGACGATTCGTACTGTACACCAGCCGATGATGTGTCAGCATTGTGCCAATGCGCCTTGTGAAACGGTTTGTCCGGTACTTGCGACAGTACACACCTCTGACGGATTGAATGCGATGGCTTACAATCGCTGTGTAGGTACTCGTTATTGTGCCAATAACTGTCCCTATAAAGTCCGCCGTTTCAATTGGTTTAAATATCATAATAACGATAACTTCGATTTTCACCAGAATAATCCTTTGGGTAAATTGGTGCTTAACCCTGACGTTACCGTGCGTTTCCGCGGGGTGATGGAAAAATGTTCATTCTGCGTACAAAGAATCCAAGATGGAAAATTGAAAGCTAAGATTAACGCTAAGCAAACAGAGGGGGCTTCTTTCACAAAACCCAAAGACGGAGACATAAAAACAGCTTGCCAACAATCTTGCCCTACTGGTGCAATTGTTTTTGGCGACCTGAATGATCCCGAAAGTGAAGTATCCAAGTTGTTCAGAGATGAGCGTGCATTTACTGTATTAGAAGAAATAAAAACACTTCCGTCAGTAAGTTACATGACTAAAATCAGAAATGTAAAACAAAATGAAGTTTTTGTAAAACATGGAGGGCATGAAGGAGAACACAAGGAGGCAGACCATAAAAAAGAAGGGGGACATTCCTGATTTTGAATGAATGAGTAAGTATTAGTTAATTCAAGTATAAAAATAAATTTAATAATATTAGTTCTATGCATGTAGAATCATCGGTAAGAACAAAACTCATTACAAATGTGAATGAGTACACCCAAATCACGGACGACATTGCCCGTCCGATTGAGGCGGCTCCCAATAAACAATGGATGTTCTGGACTATCGTATCTGCGATTGTGATGACTATGGGTTTTGCACTGATTGGCTGGACACTTTGGGAAGGTATAGGCGTATGGGGGTTAAATACAGAAGTAGGCTGGGGCTTTGACATTACCAACTTCGTATTCTGGGTAGGTATCGGACACGCTGGTACGCTTATCTCGGCAGTATTGTTGCTTTTCCGCCAAACATGGAGAAACTCTATCAACCGCTCGGCAGAAGCGATGACGATTTTTGCAGTACTTTGCGCTGCGATATTTCCTACCATTCACGCTGGACGTGTTTGGGATTTGATTTACTTTGGACCTCTTCCTAATACTCGTGGTACGCTTTGGGATAACTTTAACTCTCCATTGATGTGGGACGTGTTTGCAATATCTACCTACTTAACGGTATCTTTGGTATTCTGGTATTTGGGTATGATTCCTGATTTTGCCACCTTGAGAGACCGTTTTAAAAGACAAGGAAAAACCACTGCCTCTAATGTCTATGGTATCGCTAGTTTTGGTTGGGAGGGTTCTGCCAGAAATTGGTCTCGATTTGAAATTATTTCGCTAATCCTTGCCGGTTTGTGTACCCCTCTTGTACTTTCTGTTCACTCTATAGTAAGTATGGACTTTGCTACTTCGGTAGTTCCGGGCTGGCATACAACGATATTCCCTCCTTACTTCGTTGCAGGTGCCATCTTCTCCGGTTTTGGAATGGTACAAACGCTATTGGTAATCATGAGGAAGGTATATAAATTAGAAAATTATATTACCATAGAACACATGGAGAATATGGCAAAAATCGTATTAGCCACAGGTTCTATAGTAGGATTAGCCTATTCTACAGAGTTCTTTATTGCTTGGTATTCCGGTAGTTTCTTTGAGCGTTATGTCTTTATTAACAGAGCTTTTGGAGATTATTGGTGGGCATATTTTGCAATGTTTTCATGTAATGTAATCACCCCTCAGCTTTATTGGTCTAAGGCAATTAGACAAAATATGACGGTTACATTTATTCTCTCTATATTTGTAAATATTGGAATGTGGTTTGAGCGTTTTGTAATTATTGTTACTTCTCTCCACCATGATTTCCTTCCTGCAAGGTGGGCTAATTATACTCCTACCTTTGTTGAAATAGGAATTTTTATCGGAACTTTCGGACTGTTCTTTACTTGTTTTTTCCTTTTCTCTAAATTTTTACCTACGATTAACATGTTTGAGGTAAAAACACTTTTACATCACCCACGAAAACCTAAAGGAATTCCCAATGGAGTAAAAGATGATTCTCATTCTCATCACTAATACTTATACCATTCAGAGATTAATATATGAAATCAAATTTAATTGTAGCTAAATTCTGGAATCCTGATACCATGATGGATGCACTTGCAGATATTCATCACAAAGGAGTTCCTGT
This sequence comes from Bacteroidota bacterium, assembly GCA_963169475.1. Taxonomy (GTDB): domain Bacteria; phylum Bacteroidota; class Bacteroidia; order J057; family J057; genus JAAFHL01. Next base: position 6,445 of record CAUJFT010000221.1, read on the forward strand.
ATATGATTGCTATACCCCATTTCCCGTTCATGGAATTGAGGCGTATATGGACATAAAGCGTACCCGCCTAAGCATAGCGAGTTTTGTGTTCGGGTGTATGGGGCTAATTGCTGCATTGTTGCTAATGGCCGGAACATATAGCCACTTATATAATTTGGATTGGTGGGGCTTAGACTTTATCAGTTGGCCTATGGACATAGGAGGAAAACCCTCTCTTGCATGGGTGGACTTTGTGCCTATAGCTTTTGAACTTACGGTATTGTTTGCGGCTCATGGTATGGTAATTACCTTTTTCATAGTTGCTAAATATTACCCTGGTAAGGAAGCAAAACTGTTAGATGACCGCCAGACAGATGATGTGTTTGTGGTTGCTATTGACGGGGATAAGATTAAATCCGAAAAAGAAGGAGACCTAATGGAGGTTCTTCGCAATCATGGTGCTTTTGACGTAAGCAAAACCGCTTGAAAAATAGACCTTCTAACATTTAAACATTAAAATTTTGTTGATATTTTAAATATGAAAAATATACCTACAAGACTGATTGTAACAAGCGTAGCCGTTCTTCTTTTGATGGGGCTTGTGCTTTCCGCTTATGTCGGACCCAAGCTAATATCAGGGGTTGTCGTAGGGTATGGTGGGGAAGGTGCTAACCGTTATTCAACGGATGGCTTTAATACCGGACTCGAATACGCTCCCAATATGTTTCACCCTGAATCTTATGAGGCATATACACAATGGAAACCGGCAACTCCTTTCAGAGATGGTAAAAATATGCAAGCTCCTCCCGCCGGTACCGTGCCAAGGGATAATGGGTATATACATGAAGATTTTCAACCCTATCATTACCCTAATACACAAGAGGCTTATGACCTTGCTACCGAAAATCTAAAAAGCCCCGTAGTAGAAGCTCTCGCAGCAATAGATTCTCTCAAAAGAAAGGACGCCGCTAAGGGTATTTTGGCTAAAGGAAAGAAGGTTTACACCATTCACTGTCAGATTTGCCATGGGGAGCAAGGCGATGGACAAGGAACGATTGTGAAGAATAATGTATATCCTACCCCCGGTGATTACAAAACTAAGGAAAATCTTACCGACGGTAAAATGTTTCATAGTATTACTTATGGCAGAAACCTAATGGGGTCTCATGCTTCTCAAGTAACCCCAGAGGAAAGATGGGCGGTGATTTATTATATCCGCAATTCATTTTTAAAATAATGCTTTATTAATCCGTTTAATTATTTAAATTAATATAAAAAATTTTGGAAACAGTACACTATACCCCCGAACAACTCAATGAACGATTCGCGTTTAGTGGCAAATTTCAACGCCTTGCGATGACCCTACTAGGGGTTGGGGCGGTTTGCCTGATTATCGGGCTTGTCTTGTCCATGACTGGAGGCGACCCTGCCCATGGACATGGAGCCGCTGGAGATGCCCATGCGGGTGCTCACGGTGCGCATCAAGCTACTTGGTTTTCGCGTTTGATTGCAGATATTCTGCTGGCAAATATGTTTTATTTTCGTATTGCCCTTGGTGCTTTCGTAGCTTTGATGTTTACATGGTTAGGTGGTGGCGGATGGAATACTGTAATCAAGAGGATTTCTGAAGCAATGTCGCAATATGTATATGTAGCTTTTGCCATTTTTATAGTTTTATTTTTCTTTATGGGAGAAATTTATGAATGGCTAAAACCCGAAGCTGCTACTGATAAACTGATACAGACTAAATCGGCTTACCTTAATCATACCGGATTTATCATTCGTAATCTATTCTTCTTCGCTTTATGGGGAGGAATTATTTATATTGTTCGTAAAAATTCGCTCAAAGAAGATATTGAAGGGGGTCTAAATAGTTTTTACAATAAGGCTACCGGAATTGCAGCATTTTTTATGGTTACCTTTGCGCTTGCTTATACCTTTTTCTCTATTGATTGGTTGAAGTCCCTTGAGCCTCATTGGTTTAGCACTATTTACGGGGTCTATAACTTTGCCGGTACAATGGTTACAAGTTTTACGATTATATACTTCCTTATAATCCTTTTGAAGAGAAACGGCTATCTTAGCTACGTGAATGACTCCCATTTACATGACGTAGGTAAATATATATTTGGTTTCAGTGTATTTTGGGCGTATATTTGGGTTTCCCAATTCCTTCTAATCTGGTATTCAAATATTCCGGAAGAGTCTATTTACTATATTAAAAGAATGGGAGGAAATGATATTACGCTTGGAGGCAAGGAATGGTATGAAACTTATTCTGCTTCTACTCATTATTTAGGCTACAAGTTCTTTTTCTTCTTCAATATCGTAGTAAACTTTGTCGTACCATTTTTGGTACTCATGACAAGGAATGCAAAAAGAACTCCTGTAGTTATGTATCCTTT
>CAUJFT010000222.1 GCA_963169475.1 Bacteroidota bacterium
ATCATTCTCGAACGCTTTACTCATCATTTTCAGAAAGGCGAAAAAGTCGGAATTATTGGAAAAAATGGAGTAGGGAAAACGACTTTCCTCGAAATATTAACGGGAGGCTTGTATCCGGATACAGGGGATATTGATAGAGGGGAGTCCACAATAATAGGCTATTACCAGCAGGAAGATTTTAGCCTGAATGAACAAAAAAGGGTTATCGAAGTAGTAAAAGACATCGCAGAAGTAATAGAACTTGGCAATGGCGAAAAAATTACGGCTTCTCAGTTTCTACAAAAGTTCTTATTTCCTCCTCATCAGCAACACGCCTTTGTTTCTACTCTAAGCGGCGGAGAACGCAAAAGGCTGCAATTGCTTACGGTCTTAATCAAGAACCCTAATTTTTTGATTTTAGATGAGCCTACCAATGACCTAGATATTAACTCCTTAAATATTCTGGAGGAGTTTTTAGAACATTTTCCGGGTACGCTCATCATCGTCTCCCACGACCGTTATTTTATGGATAAATTAGTGGAGCATCTATTTGTATTTGAAGGGAAGGGAATCATACGGGATTTTCCCGGAAACTATACCGATTATAGAGAGTGGAAAAAAACAGTAACAGAGGCAGTAAAGGAAGAGAAAAGTAATAGTACTTCTCTTCAAAAGACAAACTCCTCCGCAAAGAATAATACCAAACCGAAACGGAGCTTTAAAGAACAAAAAGAGTTTGAGGCAATAGAATCTGACCTTCAAACGCTTGAAAATGAGAAAGAAGAACTTTCTCTTATTTTGTCCGGAGACTCCTCTAATTACGAAAAACTTATCAAGACTACACAACGAATAGAGGAGATTAATAATCTAATGGAAGAAAAAGAGCTGCGCTGGCTAGAACTTAGCGAAATGGAACAATATGGATAAGAAATAGGACTACCACATTAAAAATCAACATCATAGGGCTAATTTTATCTATTATCATAAAAGAAATCAGATAGTATAAACGCTATCTCCTACTGCCTCGTCCCTCTTCTGGTTTTATCTAGCCCAGATGTTGCGTTTTCTACCCAATAAACATACACTCCTTGTGGGTATTTGCTTATTTTGCTTGTTTTAGGGAGCGGTATTGCTTTCTAAAAATCACGTTTATACCAAGGTTGCTATCACTTGCAAAATTAACATGGCTTATTGTTTTGACGGTCAAGTATTTTGTCGTACTCTATCCGAGAAAAAGTATAAATCATTCACTATCAATAATTTGCGAAAAGTATCGGGTAGAGTGATTTTGTCTATATTTTTTTTCAAACTCGTTTATGGTTGCTGTATTTTGTCTTGTATAGGAAGAATCTCCATATCGAACCGCTTTTATCCAAATTAAAGTACAAATAAAATCGCTACGTCCAATCAATTTTCAGTATTGATTGGACGTAGCGGTAAGAAAAACAAGCCTTTCAGCGTTTGAGTTGTTCAAAAAAACATTGTGCCGATCATCAACACAAGTGCAGCAAGAATGAGAAGTACTTTTTTGTTCATAAACACAGAGAGATTTAAATTGTGGCAACCCTAAATCGAAATAATCGCCGCAAAAATAAGCATGTTTTTTGCGACACCAACTACATAGTTATGTGGAAATTATGTAAAAAATAATGGTTATATCAACTTCTATGTGAACTTTCAAGATACTTATTATCAATATTTTATAAATAATAAAAAAACAAAACGCTATAATACAAATTCTGAAATATTTTGGTATCATCAGAATTGTTATACTAAAAATAGGATAAAATGTAACTTCCTATCCTGTTGGAAGTGTAGCTTTTATTTTAATGGATTGGTCTCTTTGCAGCATTTATCACTTCAAGCCATGCTGCGGCTCGGTCTAGTGATTGAGCAATCGTAGAAGTTTGGGTGGGTAATACCTTTAAGTTACAAATTTCTGTGATGTCTTTTCATACACAAGCACTAAGAATTGTGGGAATACGCCTATATTCTTTTTGGTTACAACGCTGATAAGCAGGTAAAAACTCTTTGATACCAAACCATCTCGTCACTCAAGTAGTCAGCACTTATGAACGTGATAATTATAGAGGCTTTATTAAGCTACTCTTTTATTTGGGTGGGGAGGTCTCTATTAAAATCGGCTTTATCTTTATGCCACAGGGCAACATCACTATTCCTTAGTATTGGTTTAAATGATACCAAAGTCATTGAGATATGCCCTATCCTTATCGTGAAATGAAATAAATATAAAACTGCCTCCAAAAACTTGTATGGGTGTTGAGACAAGAGGCGACTCTATTTCTAATTTTTCAGCATATTCTAAAATGCTGTATGCAATATTATTTCTTTCTCTTCGGGCTTCCCGATAGGATAAAATCCCTAAACGTTCCTTGCTTTCCAGAGTATTAAACCGATTACTTAAACGAGTGCTTCCTTTTTTATAGCCTATAGAGCAGCCTCAAGCAGAGTTTTCAAAGCCTATTTGCAGTTACCTTTTTACATAGTCTGCTATGATACATTTAGGGTTATTGTCCATAAAACTGTGTCAAGGAAATCAAGAAACTACTGCTAAAATAGAGCGGAACGCATGAAAACGATTGTTATAGCGGAGATTATGAGAAGCCTGAAGATCTGGCGCATATTCTTTTTGATAACGGCTCAACACCTCCTCCGAAAGGCATCGGTATTGTATATTATAAGTGATTGCCTGCTTATCCACCAAAGGTTCAAGCATTTTACACATAGTATAGGATTCGAAACACCCTGTATCCATTACCTCCGGAATATGATGAGCAAGCATCCACTCTTTCCAATCTTCTGCTACACTTTTTTCTATAGAAACACTTACACTATAAATAATCATAAATTCTATTTTTTAAAAACCATAAATAAGTCCAAATCCAAAGTTTCCAAGTTTCCAATAATCCGAGTTTGCTACGGGATTATTTAATTGGGCAATTTTTGTTTTCTGCGGTATTAACGGAAAATGAACCCTCCCTGTAAGATGTCCGCCTCCTTGTTGTATAGTAGCTTCGATAATGCCTGAAGGGATAAACCCAAAGATTTTTTTAGGGCTTTCAGTGCTATATACAAATGGTCTTTTTTCATTCAAGTAAGACATCTGAGTACCAACGCCTAATCCTATTCCTATTTTCTGTTGATTATAAGAGGTTGCTCCTGAACCTAACCGCCCCATTACAAACAGAGGAACTTGAAGCTGATAGCTGATTCCCCCACCTCTGAAGTTAATTCCTCCCTGAAGCGCACCGTCAACGCCTACGCTTACCACATCATTTTTGTGAGCAAGCATATAATAAGAACCTACCATAAAGGTATAATAAGGGACAAAAATTTGAGAACTTCCATTATTTGAGTTTGCTATAATCTGCTGATAAGTAGTATCTTCGGGCATAAGCGTAAAAAACTCATACATAAATCCCATCTTAGGAATGAATCTATCCGTTTGCCCAGAAGCCTCCCCAAGCAAGCCGATTAAAAGAACAAGTAAAAAGCTATATTTTTTCATAAATAAAAAATGAAGTACAACATTTCACAAAATATATATAAAAACGTAGTTCTATACAAAAGGGTTTTAGAATTTTTCTTTTTATACAAAGATTAAGTATTTTTTAGAACAAATAACGATTATTTAAGGCGATTATGAAGGGCTTTCTCTGTCCCCTTTCCATGATTAGTGTCAAAATAAAAAGATAAGAAAGCCTAAAAATAAAAAAAGGAGTTAAAATTTTCTCTAATCAATCATTTATTAAAAAACAGGAACTTGTCAAAGATTTGGCAAGTTCCTGTCTGAAATACTGCAATTCATTAATCGGTAATAAGCACTTTCCCGTTATGATTGAGGTCTCCTCCGGTTATTTTATACAAATACACTCCTTTGCTTAGATTGGAAACATTTATGGTTTTAATGGCAGAGCCATTGATGTCCCAATTTTCACTAATAACCACTTGTCCGGCCTCGTTATATAATCTGAAACGAACGGCTTCATCAGGAACATTTGTTAGTGATACTTGAAGAATATCCTTAGCAGGGGAAGGATAGACATGGCAATGAGTAGAAATGGCATCTGTGAGGGTTAAAACAGAGGAGTAGCTTTTATTGCCTTCAATATCAATTATTTTTAGGCGATAACGATTGGTTCCTGACCATGGCTGATTGTCTTCAAAAGTATAATTTTTTTGAGCAAGAGAAGCCTGAATCGCATTGATTTCGCCTATAGACTCAAAGGATTGGGTATAAGGGTTTTCTCTTTCCATTTCAAAGACACCAATACCGGGAGCAGTAGTTGTAGTCCACAGTAAGTGATTCGCGTCGTTTCCTTTAAATCCTGTAAATGATAGAAGTTCTACGGGTAGTGCGCCCTCATTACCACTACCAGAGCCGCCGCCGCCGCCAGAAAATAAGTCCACCTCATACTCGGAATAATAACCCGTTCCATAATTCCCAAGCACCCAATACTGACCAATAGCAGAAGGTCCATTATCATATTCAACGTAACCGACACCATTGCGCGTGGGGGCTTCTGGTACTCCGTTATGCCCATCTGACGTAAGCGGGTTCCCATCGGGGTCTGGATTAGGCGAGAATGCTCCATTTATTTTATAGAATTTTAAATCTGGGAGCGTAGTAGCAGGTGCTAATGAACCATTCATATCATTCAGGTCTTGGTCCATAAAATAGAACCTTACTTTAACTGGTGTTGAGGGTTGAGTAAGGGGATTTACAATCCAATAGCGATTCATTACGTGCCATAACGGATTATCCACATAATCTGCTGGCGGATTAACGATATGGCTTGCCGTATTAGAACCATATTTTAGTACCGTAGAGGTTTGAACATTTAGCCCGCCGAGTATTGTACCTATATTATTACCATTTTGATAAACAGATAGTACAATTGTATTGCTTGCAGTATGATAATAATGGGTCCATCCTTGATTGTCTGTGCATTCAGCATCGGCAATAACGGTGGTATTAGGGGTATTCAAAATGGTGTATGCAGTATTATTTACTGTTACTGTAAAGGAACAAGAAGCCGTATTTCCGGCGGCATCGGTCGCAGTTACATTCACGGTAGAAACTCCTAACGGGAAGGTACTTCCAGAAGCCGGCGTAGTAGTATAAGTTACTCCGGGGCAATTGTCAGAAACAGTAGGGGTAAAGGTAACAATAGTATTGCAACCAGTAGTAGCAACGGTCGGATTAGTAGGGCAAACTACAGTGGGGGATTCGCCATCTACGACTGATATCGTAAAGGAGCAAGACGCTGTCCGGTTATTTACATCTGTAGCGGTATAAGTAACGGTTGTAAT